>NZ_JAIWOI010000039.1 GCF_020217005.1 Rheinheimera sp.
ATAGCCGGCTTGATGTAAGTGAGCTGCAGCCAGAAGGCCAATAGCTCCCTGGCCCACGACAGTCCAGACATCTGTAGTTAAAGGCTGCGCTGACGCCATTTTTTTACGGCAAAATAACACAGATAAAATACAGCAACACCAACCAAATCAGATACCCAATCCAACAGTTCGGCGCGACGGTAGCTGGTTAAATAATTCTGCAGGAACTCGATTGCAACTCCATAACCGGCCATAATCAGCGCCGCTTGCCATAATTTGGGTTTATAACTCCATTGCAGCATGGCGGTCAGGCAGAAAAAGACTAAAAAATGCAGTGCTTTATCATATTGATTTAAGTTGATACCACTGCTTTTAATTTCTGTCAGAAAACCAAAAGTGGCAGCGATAAACACCAGCAAACAAATCGCGTGGTAAAGATGACGCTTCACAAAATACTCTTCTTTAAAAGACCTGTGAGGATTGTATCAGTTTTACGGTTGTAATCTCCAGCAAGAAACAATGCTCTGCTGTATATCAGCAATAGGCTCAGCGTGAAAAATTGGTTTGTTGTCTTAATTTAAAAGCTGTACAGGCCCAGAATGAATCAAAAGCAAAGCAGTTGGCTGTGCTGCTAAGGTTGCAGTTTAAGCACCAAATATAACCTCATATTATATAAATGAGGTTTATGACATCCGGTCAGAACTCACTCATTATTGGGAGAAGCTGCCACATTTTGCGCATTTTCTTCTCCCAGGGCGCTTTGCAGAATGTCAGAGCTGATAATTAATCTCTGAAGTTTTTAAACTGGAAGGGTTGACCCAGGTTACTTGTTCTGACTAACTGCATCACCTCTTGCAGGTCATCACGTTTTTTACCTGTAACGCGCAGTTCTTCTCCCTGAATAGCGACCTGCACTTTAATGCTACTGTCTTTAATCAGTTTGACCACTTTTTTTGCCATCTCTTTATCAATGCCTTGCTTGATTGTGACATGACGTGTGATGTATTTACCGTGACGATCTTCTTTTTCAATTTTGAAACTGCTGACATCCAGCTGCAGTTTGCTTGCTTTTGTCGCGAAAATATCGAATAACTGCATCACTTGTTGGTCAGCTTCGGCCGTCAGTTCAATGTGCTCTTTGTTCAGCTCAATTTTGGCGTCCACACCACGAAAATCAAAACGGGTTTCCAGTTCGCGTTTGGCATTCTCTACCGCATTCCTTGCTTGGTTCATATCAATTTCAGAAACAATATCAAATGATGGCATAGTTCTCTCTTATTTCATTGCAATTTATCTGGCTATTATAAGCTAAACAACATCAGGTGCGAACCCGATCTGTAGTCGATTCAACGTTGTTTATCCAAAGCCAGAAACTGCACATTCACTGTTAACGTCAGGAGCACTATGGCTTGGTGATGAGGGGCGGTCGCGATTTTTCTGGCCAGGCAGAATCAACCTATGCTGAGTTAGCAGCTAAAAACCTTAACGCCTCTTGGCTTGAGCAAAAGTCCTATTTCTTTCAACGGCTTGAGACGTCTGGATTTCTATTGACTTTCATAGTGCCGCCGCTACACTGACCGCGCGTTTTTCAGGTGCCCATAGAATGTAAACGACATTTGAGGGTGAAACGGGAATCTGGTGAAAATCCAGAGCTGCCCCCGCAACGGTAACACAACAGAGAGCTTAGCTCTGGCTTTAATCAAACCACTGTCTTTGGATGGGAAGGGATTAAAATTACTACTAAACATAGTCTGTTGTCAGCCCGGAGACCGGCCTGAAAAGTTCATTCACTATTCAGGACGCGGTGGGCGTCTTTGGGAGACATCATGTTTAAAAAATCTTTGCTGGCGACAGTAGTCGTTGGCCTGCCTGCTTTTGTATATGCCGATAGCTCGGATGATCCGCTGGAACATATCAGTGTGTACGCCACCCGCCAGGCTCAGCCTGTGCATCAGATTTTATCTTCAGTGACCGTCATAGACCGTGAGCAAATTGAGCAAGCTCAGCTGTCAGATCTGCCTGCGTTATTGCGTCAGGTCGCTGGTGTACAAATCAGCCGCTCTGGCGGTAAAGGCCAGACTAACACTGTATTTATACGGGGTGGTGCTGCTGGTCACACCTTAGTGATGATTGACGGTGTTCGTGCTGGCTCTGCCACTTTGGGGTACGCCTCTTTAGCTGAATTATCTTTGCAGCAGATTGAACAAATTGAAGTCATTAAGGGGCCTAAAGCTGCTTTATATGGCTCCGACGCTTTAGCTGGTGTCATCGCCATTACTACCCGAAAATCGGATAACACCTCAGTGCAGTTAAAAACTGGTCGTTACCAAAGTCATGAAGCTGATATCGCCAGCACCAAAGAGTTTGGTGCCTTCAAAGTCCGGGGTAATCTGGGCTGGTCAGATACTCAAGGTTTTGATGTTCGTCCTGGCACTCAGGCCGATAAAGACGGTTTTGAGCAACGTTACGGCAAGTTAGGCGCTGAATACAACTCAGCTTTTGGTGTATGGTCAGCCGATCACAATGTGCTCAAAAGTACAGGTCAGTATGATTTTGATCCGGCATGGGGACCCGGTGCCGATCAGGTGGAAACTAAAACCAATCAAAGCCGTTTAGGGTGGGCTTTAGATGGCGAAAAATCCAGTCAGAAACTGAACCTGTCAACTAATAAAACTGAGGACTTAAACTGGGGTGACGACAGCGCAGCTACTTTGTTTGAAACCAAGCGGCATGAGCTGGATTACCAATACAGTCGTCAGTTGACCAGCGAGTTTACCGCCTTAACTGGTGTGAACTGGTATCAGGAAGATGTGTCAGGCAGCGATTTGGGTTATGACGTTGATTCCCGCGTCAACAAAGCTGTTTTTGCAGGTGTTGGCTATAAGTCAGGCGCCTGGCTGGCGGATCTGACAGGCCGTCATGATAAACAAAGCCAATATGGCCATTACAACACCTATGAACTGGGGTTGGGCTATCAGGTGACTAAGGAATTACTAATTCGCGCCAGCCGCAGCAGCGCCTTTAAAGCGCCAAGCTTTAACGACCTGTATTATCCCTTTAGCGGCAATAATCAGTTAACTCCTGAAACTGCGACTTCTGATGAACTCGGATTAAAATACAACGCTGGCGAGCTACAGATTGAAAGTTCCATTTATCAGCAAAGCGTTAGTAACCTGATCCAGTGGGCGCCTATGGCTGATGGTAACTGGGTGCCACAAAACGTGGGTGAAGCGAAAATCAAAGGTGCTGAATTCAGCCTTAGCCATAGCTGGCAACAACTGCAGCAGCAATTGGCTTATAGCTATACAGATGCAAAAGATCAGGCCACAGATACGCCTCTGATCAAACGCTCCAGGCATACAGTGCATTGGCAGGGCGCTTATCAATGGCAGGACTGGCGTGTATTTGCCACCTCTGATTATCAGAGTGATTTCCGTACGGGCGATTTCATGACACCGCAACTTGGTGGTTACACCTTGTGGGGGGCTGGTTTGAGTTACGACTTCAGCCCGCAGCTACAGATTTCTGCGAAAGCCGACAATCTGACCAACAAAGATTATTTGTATGTACCAGGTTATGCGGCTGCAGGGGCCGAATGGTCGCTGCGCTTGAACTGGACACCTGGCTTCTAAATCTTTATTTGGAATCAATAAATTAATTGGGGTCGGAGTAAAATTATGCCTAAGGCGTCATTTTACGCTGACCCTAATTCTTTTAGGTTTTTAGCAAACTGACAAAAGTCTGGCGAAACTTGGCGAGCTTAGGCGTGATTAAAAACTGGCAATAGGGCTGGTTGGTGTTCTGCAAATAATATCCCTGATGATAGTCTTCAGCCGGATAAAAAGTACTGGCTGGCGTCACTTCTGTCACTATGGGCGCATCGAATAAAGGCTGGACTGCTTTAATCGAAGCAAGCGCCTGTTGCTGCTGCTCTGCCGAGTGATAAAACACAGCGGAGCGATACTGGGTGCCTTTATCATTGCCCTGCCTGTTAAGCTGAGTTGGGTCGTGCAAAAACCACAATATCTGCAATAACTGCTCAAAACTGACTTGGGCTGGATCAAATTCCAGCTGAACCACCTCAGCATGTCCAGACGTTCCTGTACATACCTGACGGTAATCCGGATTTAATGTCTGGCCGCCCATATAACCACTGATGGCTGTTTTAACCCCCTGCAGCTGGTTAAAGGCAGATTCGATACACCAAAAACAGCCAGCGCCAAAGGTTGCCAATTCAGTTTGATTCATAGGGTTTCTCCATCTATTGATCTCAAGCCTATGATACAGCGTAAATTGAAAATTAGTTCAAAAGAAAAACAGCGATGAAAAAAGTAGCAGTGATAGGGGCAGGGTTGTGCGGTGCCACAGCGGCGGCGGAATTAACCAGGCAAGGCTATCAGGTCACAGTCTTCGATAAAGGCCGGGGCGCCGGTGGCCGCATGAGCAGCAAAAGAACAGATCAGGGTTATCTCGACATGGGAGCCCAGTATTTCACTGCCAGATCCCAGGAGTTTAAGCGGCAGGTCAACTCGTGGCTTGAAGCCGGTCTGGTTGAACTCTGGCCTTGTACCACCGCCTTGTTATCCGATGAGGATGGCGTATCGTCCTTGCAAATATCTGCTGATCAGCAAGCCCGATATATTGGTGTGCCTTCGATGCAAAGTCCAGTGAAGGATTTAGTGCAATCAATACCCCAATTCACAGGCTGTCGTATTGAGCAGCTAAGTTATCGGCAACAAAGCTGGACTTTGGTGTGTGAACAGGGGCTAAGCTACGCTGGCTTTGATGCAGTCGTAGTCACTCTACCCCCTGTCCAGGCACAGCGATTAATGGCGCAAAGTGCATTGCCAGAACTGATGGGAAGTTCAGCCCAACTGCTTGAACCCTGCTGGGCTGTCGCTATGCACACCCGAGCTATTCCTTCTGAGGATGCCATTTTTTGTCAGCATCCAAAGTTAAGGTTTATCAGTCATCAGCAACACAAAAAAGGCAGGCTGCCTTGTTACATTCTGCATTTTAATGCTGAGTTTAGCGCTTTGCATCTGCAAGAGCCTGCTGAATTCTGGTTTGCTGAGGCCAGTGCAATTTTACGGCAGCAGCTGAATATACAAGATGACATCACAGCTGTAGTAGCGCATCGTTGGCTCTACGCCAGCCAGAACGATCAGCTGTCAGCCCCAGGTTTAATCGATCTGCCAGAACAGCGACTCTGGGTAGCGGGCGACTGGAGTTTTGGCGGTCGGGTTGAAAATGCTTATCTGGCAGGTCTGAAATTGGCCCAGGCCGTGATAGAACAAAGCTAACTACAGGAGACTTTATGTCCGCAGTACTGATCATTGGTGCCAGTAGTTCGATAGGCACTGCTTTAGCTCAGCATTACTTGCAGCAGGGCCTGACTGTGATTTGGATATCCCGTAGTGCGGCAGATTTTAGTGATCTCAAGCTGCTGGTCATTCAAGCGCCAGACCTGACGGGCGGTGACTGGACTTTGCATCATGAGTTTTTCCATTCTGTTATCGAGATACTACAACAGTATCAGGTTGGGCTTATTTTTAACTGCATAGGTTGGTTGCATCAGCAGGGCGAGCAAAAATTGTCGCCTGAGAAAGGCTTAATTCAAAGCTCTGGTGCTTTGCTTCGTAAAACCTTGTTGTTAAATCTTGAAGTCCCTGTGCTTTATCTGCAAGGACTCTGGCCTTATCTGTGCAAAACGCCTGGTCTTCGTTATCTGCAATTAAGTGCCAAAGTTGGCAGTATCAGCGATAACCAGCTTGGTGGCTGGTACAGCTATCGCAGTGCAAAAGCCGCATTGAATCAATGGGTGAAAACAGCCAGTATCGAATTAAAACGCAGTAACAAAACCGCAGCTTTAGTTAGTCTACACCCTGGTACTACAGATTCTGCGTTGTCAGCGCCTTTCCAACGTAATTTACCTGCTGGACAACTACAAAGCCCCGCTCAGACGGCTCTGCATTTAGCTGCAGTTGCTCAGCAGTTAACGGCCGGGCAAAGTGGTTTACTGCTCAACTGGGATGGCACAGTGTTGGGCTTTTAACTATTGCTGTCTGACACAGTCAAAGATAAGCTCAACGGACTGCATGAATACACAAGGAATGAAGATGGGACTTTTTAGCGGTTTATTGGGAAATGCTGGTCAGATTGATTTAGCCGATATCGAAGCTGAGTTTAGTCAGATTTTATTACCGGAAGAAAAGCTGCAACAAGCCTATAAAGTAATACGCGATCTGATCGTCTTTACCGACAAAAGGCTGATATTGGTCGATAAACAAGGCTTAACCGGGTCCAAAAAAGAGTTTATGTCTGTACCTTACCGTTCCATAGTACGTTTTAGTGCAGAAACGAAAGGCCACTTTGATCTGGAGTCAGATCTGCATATCTGGTTGAGTAGCACTGAGACTCCAATCACTAAAACCTTTAATAAAGACGGCTCTATTTTAGATGTGCAAAAAGCTCTGGCTTTGTATTGCTGCCGCTAGTAGCTTAACGCGCCGTGAAAGTAACAGCACTGCACGGCCAGGCTGTGAATTTTTTATCAGCTTGCCGTGCTATTCGCGCTTTAGATGGTAATCCGCAGGCTTGTCAGATGATGAAAGGGAATTTTTCTTGAGCTATTCAATCAGATATTTGGTTATTGTTGGGCTTTCCAGCGTCTTATTGCTGTTAAGTGGCTGCAGCCTTAGTCAAACGGTACAGCCTGCAGCTTTGTCAGTGATCGAATTACCCAAAGCTTTAGTTGAAAGTTCTGGTTTAGTTTGTGTGGATCAGCAATTCATCAGTTTTAATGATTCTGGTGGCTTGCCCATCTTGTACCGCTTTGACCGCAAGGGGCAGATCCAAAGACAGCTGAAGTTGTCAGTTAGAAATAACGACTGGGAAGCTATCAGCTCTGACGGTACATATTTGTATTTAGCAGATACGGGTAACAATGCAGGCCAACGCAAAAGCCTGTCACTATACAAAATACCGCTGGATTGGTCGGGCTTAAAACAACCTTATAAACCAGAGCAGATCAGAATACAGCTTCCTGCTTCAGACAAATTATTGCCCTACCAACACGATGTTGATTTTGAGGCTCTGGTCTATCAGCAACACAGTTTGTGGTTGATCAGCAAAAGCTGGGCCAGCCAAATCCCCGCGCGTTATAAGCTTGACCCAAGGTCCAGACAACAAGAGCTCGGACAGGCTGAATCTTTTGCAACTCCGGGCTTTTTGGTGACGGACGCTGTGTTTGATAAAGACCTACAGCAGTGGTGGATGGTGGGGTACTCAGATCCACACAAAGCCATCTGGGCCTATTTAAGTAGTGCAGGGCTTGGGCCCAGAATTGCGCGTTATGATCAGCAGATGAAATTACTGGAGACTCAAGCGCTTCCTACCTCAGGACAGGTTGAGGGGGTGTGTATTGACCAGGACAAACAGATTTGGATCAGTGAAGAGGGCAATAAACACAGCCCGGCCAGGTTGATTAAAACCGCCTTGAGCAGTCAGTAACGCGTGCGGGCTGTATAAGATAAAAAAACTGGCCTTAGGTTCAGGCCAGTTGAAAAAACTGCTGGTTTTAAGGCGTATATCAAACCAGCAACTCAGGAGTCATGTTAAACCAAAGACGAGCTTAAACTTTTACAGAGAATCTGAGCTCATTGCTGGTATTTTCTGCAACTTGCTCTGTGATGTCCTGCTGTTGTGCTGCTTTATCAGGGTTTAAAATCATATCGCGAAACTTGGCAAAACCTTCCTGGATCAGGGAGTAGGTGCTGTCTATATCTTCAGCCACTTTGCCATTGAGCACGCCTAAACCATCCAGCACACTCTTAGCATCGTCAAAACCTTTATCAACACCGCCACCCACTAAAGCCAGGAATTTATCCAGACGCTCTTCTTCTGGCATGTCAGGATTTTGTTCTGAGTACTTCTGGTAAAAGGCTGTGGCAAAACCCACGATACGGTCTGCCGTAGCTTGGGGAGAAGTATCAACACCGCTTTGTTTAATTTTTTCAGCGGCGTTAGGACCAAATTCAGCTTCGAGCTCGCTATTAATGCCTTCTAATGCAGTTTTATACAATAACTTCATGGAGTTATCGTCATCACCTGTGCTTAGCTTCAGCTGATTTTCCATAATAGTGGCATTCAGCTTTTGCTTATTCATCCGTGAGGCGTCGTAGCCTGAAAGCTTTTTCTCTTCGGATGTTTCGTTGTTTTCAGTTGTTTTATTGGCTTGAGCCACAGCTGAAGCATTGGACGAGCTAACTCCGTTCACAGATGACATAGATCCACTCCGATTAGGCTGAATAAGGTTCAGTATAGTGCTGACTGATCAGGCTATCGGCGCTGACTTCAATAACTTTAGGACTTTTTGGCAAAAAATTGCCGCGTCTTATCGATGTCGGCGCAAAGTTGCCGCACCCCTTGCAGCATTCTGTTGGTGGTTCTGTGCACCAGGTCTGAATCTGGTTGGCTAAACTGTTGATATTTAACGGCTGGAATAGCAGGCCATCGGCTCCAGTCCAGCAGTGTTCTTGGCTCATTGACTGAGACAGGTTGGATGATCAACTGCGGCTGACTTGCAACCACATGCTCTATGCTGACCTGAGGATAATCCCCTATAGCAGTGGCAAAGGGGTTGGATGCACCACAGAGTTCCAGTTGCTGCTGAGGCCAGGCTTTTTGCGCCACTGTAGAAAGCGGTTGTTGCCAGAGCTCATAAAACACAATGACTTTTTGTTGTGTGCTATAGCGTTGACGAAGCTCGGCCAGACCTTTTTCCATCCATTGAGCTTGTTGTTCTGCTTTATCCTCCGCACCGGTAAGCTGACCCAAGACACGCAATTCTTTGGCAATGTCAGTCAGCAGCAGCGGGTTAGAATCGACTACATTCAGGCCAAACTGCCGCAGTTTATTGATATCCGCCGCTGGGTTGCCGTCTGTCCATGCCAGCACTAAATCAGGCTTTAGTGCCAGAATTTTCTCGACCTGTAATTGAGCATAATTGCCGACTCTTGGAATAGCGCGGGCCTGATGTGGATAATCTGCATGCTCTGTAGTGCCGACTATTTTATCGCCCACGCCAATACTATAGAGTTGCTCTACCAGGTGAGGGGAGAGCGCAATAATACGCTGTGCTGGTTCAGCTTGTGCCGTCGTCGTAAATTGTGCAAAGCAATACAGTACAGTACCTAGCACATACTTTTTTACATGAATCACCAGTCCACTCCTTTTTGTACCTGGATCCCGGCATCAAAGGCATGTTTCACTGACTGTACTTCGCTGACTGTATCTGCCATCTCAATTAAAGTGCGGTGGGCGGCGCGACCTGTGATCACCACATGCTGAGTCGCAGGCCTGTTGTTCAGCGCTTTTACTACTCTGTCTAAATCAATGTAATGGTAACTGATCATGTACGTCAGTTCATCCAGCAGCACCAGTTGAATACTTTCGTCCTGCAAGAACTGCTCGGCTTTGGCCCAGACCAGTTCTGCTGCCGCTATGTCTGCTGCTCTATCCTGAGTATCCCAGGTAAAACCTGTGTTCATGACCGCAAATTCCACTCCGTGCTGTTGCAATAAATTACGTTCGCCACAGTCCCAGGTGCCCTTAATAAACTGTGCCACCGCCGCTTTTAAACCATGCCCAACGGCGCGGGCTACAGTGCCAAAACCAGCAGTGGATTTACCTTTGCCATTGCCTGTGATCACCAGCAGCAAGGCTTTATCTGTATTGGCCGCCGCAATACGGCTGTCCACTTGCTCTTTGAGTTTTTGCTGACGCTTTTTGTGGTTTTGCTGTTTTACATCTGTCATGTCATGTCCTGTTATTCAAATGAAAAGCCTGGTGCGGCAATACAGTGGATTTGCCATGGACTTTGCGCGTTATAACGGCTGATCCGACTGACACTGCCATATGCAATACGAAGATGCTGCAGCCAATGACTTTGTACTAAATCGATTTTTAATAAGGAAGCGAGCAGGATACGGATCACTCCGGCATGCACTAGCCATAAGGC
>NZ_JAIWOI010000040.1 GCF_020217005.1 Rheinheimera sp.
TTGCTGGTGCTGCTCGACTTGAGAGCTGCTATGACGCTCAAACGCTTGCAGCACCCGCTGCTGGAAATCCGTTATAGATTCGCCCTGAGGCGCTGTGTTCGCAAAAGGTTGTTGCCAAAATTTTTGTTGCTCTGGCCAATACGGGCTCTGCTCGTCAAAAGGCACGCCATCCCAGAGGCCAAAATTCATTTCTTTTAAATCCGCCTCAAGGAGCAGGTCAAGCTGCAAACGCTCAGCTTGTTGCTGTGCACTCTGGCGGCACCGCTGCAATGGCGAGCTTAGAATATGTTGATAGGACTGGGTCGACAGCCAGTTCAGGCATGCAGGCGAGGACTGTTGCAGTGCCACATCTGTCCAGCCGTACAAAGCTGCGGGGCCGGCGACAGGGCCATGGCGCACTAAATCAATTTGCTGCATCAGGGCTCCGCTTTAAATACAAAGGTAAGCCAGCAGCCACAAAAATAACTTGATCACAGACAGTGGCGAGCTGCTGATTTAACCAGCCTTGTTGATCAACAAAGAGACGATTCAGCTCGCCCATAGGCACTAAGCCCATACCCACTTCATTACTGACCAGCAGGAGTTCTCCTTCAAACTGCATGACAGCCTCCGCTAATTGCTGGCGCACTAGCGTAAAGTCTTGCTCAGGTTGGTGGTACAGCTGATTGTTTAGCCAGAGTGTTAAGCAATCGACCAGCACAGTCTGGCCTGAACCTGAAAGCTTTGTTAAGGCGTCGCTGAGCAGCAAAGGGCATTCAATGAGTTGCCAATCCTTGGGCCTTTGGTGTTGGTGTCTGGTGATACGCTCTGTCATTTCAGCATCAAAAGCTGTGGCCGTGGCTACATAAGTCACCTGATCAGAGACTTTAGCCAGCTGTTCAGCCAAACTGGATTTACCACTGCGGGCTCCGCCTAAAATCAGAGTTTTTTTGCTCATTGCTGCCTCCACCAAATCAGCCACACCAGATATAGACTGAGTTCCGTCAGTTGCTGTGCAGCGCCGAGTAAATCTCCTGTGTAGCCCTTAAGCTGACTGCGGTAATAAAAATACAGCAGGATAAAACACGAGATAAGCGTGGCAAGCAAAAATAAGGCTAAAGGCAAAGCCACAAAATACAAAGGCGGCATTACAAAAAGCCAGATGCAGAGCAAAGCCCTTTTTTGCAAAGAAGTGGCTATAGGTTTGGTTTTACTGACGCTATCTAACTGCTGGTAGGGCAATACAAAGGTAAGGCTAATAGCCGTGGCTCGTGACAGTCCTGCCCCCAGCAGCAAGGCCCACATGGCTTGTGTTTCCAGTGCCGTCAGACTCTGCCATTTGATAAGAAAAACCGTTAACAGCGTAACCAGACCATAAGTGCCAACTCTGCTGTCTTTCATAATGTCGAGCTTACGCTCTAAGGATAAGCCACCGCCCAAGCCATCTGCCGTATCGGCCAGACCATCTTCATGAAAAGCACCAGTCAGCACTAGTCCTGCCATCAAAGCTAATAACACAGCGATAGAAAAGGGCAGTAGTTGTGCAGCAGACAGCAGCACAAAGGCTTGTAAAGCGCCAAGTAACAGGCCAACCAGACTTAAATAACGACTGCTTTGGTTCAACAGTTCAGGGCTGAAGGGAGTAGCTGCAGGCACTGGAATACGGCTAAAAAAAGCCAAAGCTAAGCAAAAAAGTTGCCATTGTCTCAGTAGCCACGTCACAGCGGCCTTGATCACTGCGAAGCTCCATTGTCTGTAATCTGGTTTTCTGCAATTGGACTTTCAGCCAACTCGCTTTCGACGACTTGAGTGACGCCCGCATCGGCAAAGCTGGCCATATCGTTGTAAAAACTAATAGCAGCTCTGAGCAGAGGTACAGCCAAAGCTGCTCCTGTACCTTCGCCTAATCGTAAACCCAAATTTAACAACGCCTCCGCAGCCAGAGCTTTTAATGCGGCTTTGTGACCTGCTTCGGCGCCCTGATGGGCGAAAATTAAATAATCACGGCAATGTGGCGCCAACTTACAAGCGAATAAAGCCGCCACAGAGACAATAAAACCATCAATCAACACTGCTTTTTGTTGTGCCGCTGCACCTAAAATTGCGCCGCAGAGCTGGACTATTTCAAAGCCACCAAATTCGGCCAGAATTGACAGCGGATCCTTGGCATAAGGTCGCTGTAAAGCCTGTTCAATTAAGCTTAATTTTAAGTTAAATTGCGCATCGCTGATGCCAGTACCACGGCCTACGCAAGTCTCAACCGGCCATTGAGTTAAAGCGGCCAGTAAAGCTGCTGCACTGCTGGTGTTGGCAATACCCATTTCACCTAACAGCAACAAGTCACAACCAGCCAGTATCTGCTGTCTGGCAGCATGGCGTCCCAAAGCCAATCCGGCTTCAACCTGAGCCATGCTCATGGCCGCTGCCTGGCTAAAATCTGCTGTACCTGAACCTAAAGACTGCTGGATCAGTGCATCTGAGTCTGGCAAAGGCTGCAACATACCAGCGTCCACGACAAAAAGCTCAATGCCATTGCTGCGGCAAAAACAATTAGCAGCAGCGCCTCCTGCTAAAAAGTTGGAGACCATCTGCTGAGTCACAGCGCTTGGCGCTATGCTGACACCATGTTGGTTAATGCCGTGATCGCCGGCAAATATTAGTAGTACGGGCTTGTTCAGCGTCAGACGTTCTTTGTGAAGCCCGGTTTTTTTACTCTGTGATTGAATAAGCGCCAATTGCAATGCCAGAGTTTCCAGCGCCCCTAGCGCGCCCTGAGGCTTGGTCTTTAAATCGATTCTCTGCTGTATCACAGCTGTCGCTGTTTTGTCTAAAGCCTGGATTTCAAAATGCACTGACCTAACTCCAAATAAAGTAACAGTGGTAACAGCTTTAACCACGACGGTATTTAAATAACATCGACAAAAAGAACAGGCTGCCTATGGCGGAAGTCACTACCCCTATTGGTAATTCCTGGTCCGGCAACAGACTGCGGGACAAGGTATCGACACTGGCTAAAAACACTGCGCCTAACCAGACGGAGCCGAGCAACAAAGCCACACTGGATAAGCCAAATAAAGAGCGCACCAGATGAGGGATCATCAGTCCTACAAAAGCTATACCGCCGCAGCAGGCTACTATGGCGGCGCTGACTGCCGCACAGAGCAATAAAATCACCAGGCGCAGGGGCTGCACCTGTACACCCAGGCTGCGTGCGCTTTCATCATTGAGTACCAAAGCATCCAGTTGACGGCGATACAACAAGCCCAGCATTAAAGTGACAAACACCAGCGGACTGATCAGGGCGACATGAGTCAAGCTCGCCTGACTCAAACTGCCCATCAGCCAGAACATCACGCGGTTTGCAGCAAAAGGCTCTGATAAATACAGCAAGGTAGTAGTGATGGCGCTCAGCATAAAGCTGACAGCTACACCACAGAGCAGCAGGCTTTCCAAACGCTGCCAGCGACTGCTGGCTCCTATAACAAGCACCAGAAACACCGCCAGCAGAGCGCCAAAAAAAGCAAATAAAGGCGTCAGCAGTTGCCACTCTGGTAGCACTATAGTTGAAATAGTGGCTCCTAAGGCTGCGCCTGACACTATGCCAAAAAGGTAGGGGTCGGCCAGCGGATTACGACTGGCGTTTTGCAATAGTGCACCGCACAAGGCAAGGCCTGAACCAGCCAATAGTGCCAGTAACAGCCGGGGAAAACGCAGCTGCCATAACACTGTCGATTGCATTTCATCCAGTTCGGTCAGACCGAATAAGGCTGAAACAGCAATAGGGATTGATCCTGTGCTTAACGCCTGAATACAGATCAACAGCAATACCAGGATCGCCAATCCGAAACGCAAAGACACAGGCAAAGCCGCCAATAACACCTTGCTCATAAATCGTCCTTATAGCCAAAGCTAACGCGGGGACAGTTGCCAAATGGATTTTGATCTATTAAGCAAGGAATACGGAATACCTGTGTCAGCAAATCCTGAGTCAGTACTTGCTGTGCATTACCATCGGCCACCACTTGACCTTGATTGAGCAGCAGCAAACGATCGCAGTAGCGTGATGCCAGATTTAAATCATGAATACTGGCAATCACAGTGATAGTCAGCGCTTTGGCTATACGCAGCACCTGATGCTGATAATACAAATCCAGATGATTCGTCGGCTCGTCCAGCAATAATAACAGCGGTTTTTGCATAATAGCGCGAGCCAATAAGACCCGTTGTTGTTCACCACCGGACAAATGGGCAAAAGAATAGCGCTCTTTGTTGGCCAGACCGACCAATTCAAGACTGTGCTTGAGTTGTTGCAAATCCTGCTCTGTGTTGGTTTGCCACAAGGCTTTATGTGGGATCAGTCCCATCAGAACCACATCTGCCACTGTTAAATCGAACAAAGGACCAGAGAGCTGGCTTACCAGTGCCACTTTGGCGGCGAGTTCGGATTGAGTAAAAGTCTGGATGGCTTTGCCTTGCAGCAGGATTTGGCCTGAACTGGGCTGATATTCTTTCTGCAGCAGGCGTAACAAACTGGTTTTACCTGCGCCATTGGGGCCAAGCAAGGCGACAAACTGGCCTGGTTGAATAGTAAAATTCAGCCCGGCTAAAATCTGCTGCTGATTGATTTGCAGCTGCACTTGTTGAAATTCGACTACAGGGTTTTGGCCCACTGCAAAGCTCCATTAAAAAACGG
Source organism: Rheinheimera sp. (assembly GCF_020217005.1). Lineage (GTDB taxonomy): Bacteria > Pseudomonadota > Gammaproteobacteria > Enterobacterales > Alteromonadaceae > Pararheinheimera. Next base: position 4,673 of record NZ_JAIWOI010000040.1, read on the forward strand.
GCAGGGACCAGAAAAAGCAGCAACAAAGCTGCAGAGTTCCGGCACAGTGTAAGCCCGCACTGTGTGCCGCAGAACCTATTTATCTCTGCAGCGCCTGAGGTTTATCAAGGCAGGACATCTGACTTGCCATACTCTGTTCAGAGTTGAATGGCTTACAGTTGCGGGTACAGTACAGGATTTACACCTGTTTCCCTTTTCAGCTTTAGACTAAAGTTGAGCGAGCTATTGCGGCTCAGACTTGAAGTCCAGGTCCTAGCACATGGCTAAAACAGCACCTTTGACAAAACCAGCGCAGTGTAACAGAGCACAAGGCCGGACGTCAGCAGAAATGTCCGGCTGTCTGGATGGTTCAATTCGTTGTTATTGTGCCACTAATGTTTTAATAACTTCTGTGCCGTCCTCCTGTTTAATCAGAAAGCTGACGGATTCCCCCTTGTTTTTTTTCATCAAGTCTTTGGCATCATCGGCTGGGCAGCCGGGGATAATGCAGTCTGCAATCTTCACTATGTGGTCGCCAACCAGCACACCGGCTTTTTCAGCCGCTCCACCTGCTACAAGTTTTTTCACTTTTACGTCGGCCAAAGTGGGATTAAAAAATCCTCCTTCGACTGAAATATCCAACGACAGGCCTAGTTTTCCTTTTTCTGCCGCCAGTGCTGTAGAGTTTAGTGCCGAAGTGCAGATCGCAACATATAGCAACAGAGTTTTGCTGGACATATAAGCCTTCCTTATCAATAAATTAACTAAAACAACAGATATTCAGCAAAAGACACTAAAATGATCAGCAAACAGAAACAAGTTGTAGTGGAAGATATTTTTCAAAGCCTCAGGGCAACATCTGGTAATAGCAATCATGCCGTGCAATAGTAGTTCTGTATGAGTTTATCCATAGGACTGTTGATGCGAAACGGGATAGTGTCTGTTATTGCTGCTGCAGCGTTATGTTACTGCAGTACCGCCAAAGCCTGCGTGCTTCGCATGGCAGCGGAAGTTAACTTTCCGCCTTACCTTATGCTTGATGGTCAACGTTGGCATGGACAGACAGTGGAACTGGCACAGTTACTGGTGACCGAAGTGGGGTGCCATTTGGAAGTCGTTAATGTTCCCTGGCTACGTGCTTTGGCCCAGATCAAATCAGGCGAACTGGATTTTGTCAGCCATTTGTCCTACAGCAAGGCCCGGATAAAGGACTTTGCTTTTATTGGTCCTCATCATATTGAATCCATGTGGCTGATTGGTAATCCTGCAAAATTGCCCAAAGTGACGGCTCTAAAAGATTTAAGTGAAACCGTTGACCTGGGCCGCATTGCTGAACTGGTTGGTGCTTATTATGGTGAGGAATTTGCGTTGCTAAAGCAAAATCCGTTTTTTGCCAGACAACTGGTTAGTATCAGTAGTATTCAGGACAAGCTGGCCTTGCTGGAAGCGGGCAGGGTGAATGCTATCTTAGAAGATGATTCTGTGTTGCGTTATTGGCAGACAGAAGGGTATAAAAATGCACAAAATTACCAGCCGTTAATGCTGGTTTACAAAAGCCCTGTATATTTTGGTTTTAGTAAAAAGACCTTATCTGACACCATGTTAGTTAAACTAAAAAACGCCTGGCAGACTATTTATGACAGAGGCGATGTCGATAAAACTATTAAAAAGTACCAGGGGAAGAGTATGGACGGTCTGACACCTACAGCTAAGTTTTAATCCAGTGGCAAACAAAGACCCGGCCTGGAGTCGGGTCTTTTGTTGTCCAATGCCGCGCTAATCAGGGGTTGATTTGTCCTCTACCGCTTTATCCAGCTGTTCCAGTTGTTTGCTAATAGCAAGTGGTGAGCCCGTATTGCGTGCCAAAACCATATACGCCACTGGTACTACATAGATAGTCAGCAGGGTGGCTACACCGACGCCAGCGAAGATCACCATACCTATGACCATACGGCTCTCAGAGCCGGGGCCAGTAGTGACAATCAGTGGAATTGCACTGAACACAGTTGTAAAAGCTGTCATGACGATAGGGCGTAAGCGCAGTGTGGCTGCACGTTTAATTGCCTCTTCAAAGGCTACTCCGGCATCACGCAGCTGGTTAGCAAATTCAACAATTAAAATACCGTTTTTCGCCACCAGACCTATCAACATCACCAAACCTATCTGACTATAAATATTCAGCGTCATACCAGCTAAATATAAACCTGACAAAGCTCCAACTAAACCAAGGGGTACTGTCAGCATAATGACAAAAGGATGCACAAAGCTTTCAAATTGTGCCGCCAACACCAAGAAAGTAATAAGCAAAGCCAGAGCGAAGATCAGGACTGTGGATTCACCGCTTTCTTTAAACAGCAGAGACTCGCCTTTGTAGTCTATACCTACTGTTCCTTCGATATTGTCTTTGACCGTTGTTTCTAAAAACTCCAGTGCTTCGCCTAAGCTATAGCCTGGGGCCAGGTTAGCGGTAATGGTGATACTACGCATTCTGTTGTAGCGGTTCAGACTAGATGTGGTCGCTTCTTCTTTCAGTACCACCAGGTTATCCAGTGGGATCAGCTTGCCCGACTCTTTAGCCCGCACATAGACATTGCTGATACTGCCTGGTTTGGCAAAATCTTTGTCTTCACCTTCAAGGATCACATCGTATTCTTTACCCCGGTCGAGGAAAGTCGTGACCCGGCGGCCACCCAGCATAGCTTCCAATGCCTGACCTACAGCACCAACAGAAATGCCTAAATCAGCGGCCCTTTCACTGTTAATTTCCACCAGTACCTGAGGCACAGTTTCTTTGTAGTCGTGATCCAGCATTTGTAACTTAGGATTTTCCGCAGCTTTGGCCAGCACTATATCGCGCCACTGCACCAGTTCCTGATAAGTATTGCCCTGAATAACAAACTGCACAGGACGACCACCACCACGACCGCCACCCAAGCCGCTGCGCATAAAGGTGAAGGCTTTTACATCAGGTAACTCGTTCAGTTTGCCACTGACTTCCTGCATCAGCTCTGAGGTGCGTCTTTTGCCGTTATTCCAGTTTTCGGTGCCAACTATGGCGACACCACCTGAATTGCCCCAGCCAGGCACCCGGATCAGCAAGCGGTTAAACTCACCTTTTTCGTAGTAGGGCATCAGTAAATCTTCAATTAACCTCATATTCCGGCTGTTATTGGCATAACTTGCACCTTCAGCACCGCTCATATTGACAAAAAATGTGCCCCTGTCTTCCTGTGGGGCAAGCTCGGACGGAATTAGTTTTAATAGCAGTACTGTGGCGACAAAGCTCATCACCAGTACAGCCATTGTCGGCCAGCGGCGTACTATCACGGCATGGAGCTGGTTACTGTACAAAACTTCCAGTTTGGCAAAACCTTGGTGCATGGCGGCACTAAAGCGGGATTCACGTTTTTTATGGGTCAGTAATTTGCTGGCCAGCATGGGGGAGAGGGTTAGAGCAGTAATAGCCGAAAAAGCCACTGCGGCCGCGACTGCAAGAGCGAACTCAGTAAAAAGTTTGCCCAACTCACCCTGCATAAAAACCAACGGCACAAAAACCGCAATCAGAACCAAAGTAGTAGCTACTACCGCAAAACCAACTTCACGGGCACCACGGTAGGACGCGAGCAGCGGATGTTCGCCTTCTTCAATGCGCCGGTAAATATTTTCCAATACTACTATGGAATCATCCACCACTAGACCAATAGCCAGCACCATGGCCAGTAAAGTCAGTAAGTTAATCGAGAAATCCAGCGCATAAAGCACTGTCACAGCTGCAACAAGAGCCACAGGTACTGTAATGGCGGGAATGAAAGTCGCACGTAAATTACCAAGGAACAGGAAAATCACCAGCACTACCATGCCCATGGCAATACCTAAAGTGTTGTACACCTCTTTGATCGATTCAGCGATAAAAAGTGAAGAGTCATAACCTGGCTCAATAGTGGTGCCTGCCGGGAGACCCGCCTTAATTTTTTCCATCTCAGCGCGGGCATTTTGTACTACATCCAGCGTGTTGGCTTTGGATTGTTTAATAATGCCGATACCTAGCAGGTTTTTACCATCGCCGCGGAATTCGTTTTCTTCATCTTCAGAACTCAGAATGACCTGTGCGACTTCACCTAATCGCACCAGATAATTGTCTTCCCCTCTTTTTACCGCCAAGCGCCTGAAGTCTTGTTGTGTTTTGTAGGTACGAACGACCCGTACTGTGAAGTTACGATCTTCTGATTTGATATTACCGGCTGGCAACTCGACGTTTTCTGCGCGCAGCACAGCCTCAATATCCTGTACTGTGACTCCACGGGCTGCCATTGCATCTTTATCCAGCCAGATCCGCATCGCATAACGACGTTCGCCACCAATCTGAATACGGGCTACACCGTCAACTACTGAAAAACGCTCGACTATATAACGGTCAGCGTAATCAGATAATTCAAGGTTAGTCATGGTTTCGCTATTAAGTACAAACCAGGCGATAGTGTCATCGTCGCCGTCTGCTTTAAATACCTCTGGTGGATAGGCCTGATCGGGCAGGTTATCCAGAATACGCGAGACTCTCTCACGCACATCGTTTGCTGCCGCGTCTATGTCGCGGCTGATATTAAATTCAATAGTGACGTTCGAACGGCCATCACGGCTGTTGGAGTTGATATTTTTAATGCCTTCAACGCCTGAAATCATATCCTCAATAGGCTGAGTGATTTTAGTTTCAACGATTTCGGCCGAAGCGCCGGGGTAGTCGGTACTGATAGTGACTATAGGAGCATCAATATCCGGGAATTCTCGCAGCGGCAGCATAGTGAAACAGACGATACCAAAAATCAGTAAAATCAAATTCACTACTGTGGCAAAGACAGGTCTTTTAACCGAAACATCAGACAACCACATGCTTAGTGCCCCACTTTAGTAACGACTGAGCCTGAGCGGATTTTGGTCGTACCTTCGATCACTATTTCGTCGCCGGCCTGCAATCCTGACACTACCTCAACCAGTCCCGGCATACGTTGGCCCAACTGAACTTCGGTTTGAGTCACTGTATTGTCCTTATTCAGCACAAAGACATACTGTTTATTCTGCAAAGGCACTATAGCTTTTTCTGAAATTTGCAAGGCCTGCACCTGGTCCAGTGTCACTTTGACATTCAGCAACATACCCGGGCGCAATTCCAGTTGATCATTAGGCATTAAGGCGTGTACTTTCACCGAGCGGGTCACAGGGTCTAAGCGGGTGTCTATAGCTTTAATCTCTCCGGTAAACACCTGACCCGGATAAGCCACACTGCTGGCATTAACAGCCATACCAGGTTTTAACAATGCCAAATAGTATTCGGCGACACTAAATTCCAAGCGT
>NZ_JAIWOI010000041.1 GCF_020217005.1 Rheinheimera sp.
ATTTTGTTTAAATCGTCCAGTGTGGTCAGCACTGTGCCTGCGGTTAAATAGGCGCCTTCACTGACCTGTCGTAAACCTAATACCCCACTAAAAGGGGCTCTGATGGTCATTTCGTTCAGACGCGCTTTGACCGCGTCCAACTGAGCTTGCGTGGTATTGACTTTGGTTTGCTGTTCATCCAACAAAGACTGTGCTGTGGCTTGAGTTTTAGCCAGGTTTTTTAGCCTTTCCAGTTGACGTTTTTGATCCACCAGAAGCGCTGAAAGCTCCGCAACACGGGCACGCTCTTCCACATCATTGAGTTGGGCTATAAGTTGACCCTTTTCAATGCGTTTGCCTTCGTTAATATGTAGTTCAATTAAATAATCACTGGCATTGCTAACAATTTGTACTGATTCATTCGCAAGAGCAGTACCAAGGCTGCTGACCTGACGCACTAAAGCTGAAGGGCTGACCATTTGAGTGGTCACTAAAGTAGCTGCAGCTTCTGCTTTTTTTTCCACTTCAGGTGACTGATTTTGCAGGAAAAGGTAAACAACAAATGCAGAAATGCCAGCTAATAATACCCATATCAGATTCGAATTTTTTTGCGCCACGGTAACTCCACTCTGGTACTCTTAAAATAGTGGGCTTTATTGTAGGGAATAATAGTTAAAGCAGGGTACTGGTTATCGCAATGACTCAGGTGTTGGTCGTATCGGGGGAGTAAATGTCGGAACAAAAGTGTGAGTTTTGCCAGAATGTGCGCTTTTATCTGGTTTGGCTCGTAGTAATGGCTGTGTTTTATTTTTGGTATATGGACTGATGGATAAACTACAGTACAGAGCAGCGACGGCCAAAGGGGGAGTGAAAACCTTATTGTGCAGCAGCGGGGCTTTGTTGCTGTGGCTGTTATTGTTCCTGTTATGGCCCGATTTGTTTCATAATTCGGCCTGGGTGCTTTTGCTGGTTTGCTGCTTGCTTGGACTAGTGGCCGGATATGGCAAATTAACCGAGCCTTTGTATGTTGTGGAATTGGACCAGCGAGGTTTTAGTTATGTGCATCACAAAGGCAGCTGGTTTGTGTCCTGGCAGGGCCTTTCATTCATCTCAGTGCCGGAATTGGCCGGACATCCTCTGGCTTATATAGGCGTCAAACTGCGCAACTACGAAGACTTCTTAAACCAACTACAACCGCGGCTTGCCGTTCATTTAATGATGGAGCAACGTCATCTGTTGATTGCCGCTTTGAGCAGCAATTGTCCTTCAGGAACTTGTCCTACTGAATTGATGGTTGAATTAAGCGAATATAAAGGCGTAACGCGCAGTTATAAGGGGGCTATTGCAATGTTTGCCCATCGCATGCAATTATTGAGGCAACTAACTGGTTTTGATCTATTTATTCCCCTGAATGCTATAGGTTCTGAACCTGCTGATTTTTGCCGCAAAGTGAATCAAATCCGGTTACAATGTTTAGACAATACAGTCACCTAGACACTTGATGTGCGTCTGTATCATAATGGCGCAACAAAGCATAATTAAAAAACGGTATTTCAGTTATGAATAATTACGAAAAAGCATTTTTGGTCAGTGGACGTAACACTTTGATCCACAAACAAAAAAAAGTTGATTTAGTCATTGTGAATGATACTGGGGATCCAGTCATCGTGGCTACACGTCATGGTGTGAAAATATTTACTGAAGAAGTGCCTTCAAGCAAAGCAGATGCAAAAGCACGCTATTTGGAATTAGTGGATATTGCCAGTTCGGATGTATTTAGCGAAAACAAAACTCTGTTATTTGTGCAGGCGTTGAACAATAAAGAATATAAAGTGGACTACAGTAAAGTGGGTACAGATTTATTTATCCGTATCCATCAAGAGAACTATATTTGATAGTTTTATAGGTACGAACTCCTGATTCCGGGTGAATTTGTAGTTTTCACCTGAAGAATTTGTCCTGGTAGCGGTGCTATAAAAGTGGTAATTGCTTGTGACAGTGAATGTTTTAGCGTGTCAGTTTAACCTTAAAGACGATTTAGTCTTTATCCACATGCCTGTTACTCAGACAAATTTGACGGCTGAATTAGTAAAAGAGCAGCTACAACAGGCCGGTTACGGCCGTTGTTTATTGCTACAGGATCAAATCAAAAATTTGGTAGTGGAATACCAGCAAGTCCAGCAAAAAATCAAACAACAGCTGCAGGCTGAGGGTCATGTACTGAAATACAAAGTAGCAGAGCGGAAACATGCTGTGCTCAGTATTGAAATTAGCAGCGACGCTATGATTGCTACGGCAGAAATCACTGCAGCCTACGGTGGTAACCCAATCTCAGCCAACGATGCTGTTAAAGCAGGACAAGAAGCTGGCATCGTATTTGGCTTTCAAAAAGAACAGATCTTACATTTAGTGGCTCAAGCCAGCCGCGCAGAACCTGGTAGTAAAACCAAAGCAGATATAGCCCAAGGTAAACTTCCTACTCCAGGTCGTGATTCAGTTTTTGAACTGTTAATTCGTGATATGTCCAACCGCAGTAAGCAACCCGTAGCCCGTTCTGAAGGCAAGGTTGACTTGCGTGATTTTGGTGCCATAGCTTCAGTAAAAGCAGGTGAAGCTCTGATGCGGCGCCATCCACCAACAAAAGGCAAAGAAGGCATGACGGTCACAGGTACTCGTTTATCTGCGCTGGATGGCCAACAGCTGCCTTGGGGGGCTGCAGAGGGCTCTGCAGTGTCAGCGGAGAATCCGGATCTGTTAGTGGCCAGCCGGGACGGAATGCCGCGTTTGTTAGACGCTTGTGTTGCTGTTGATGAAGTTTTTGTGATCAACAAAGTGGATGCAGGTTCAGGCCATATTATTTTTAAAGGTGCGGTAGTTATAAACGGCGATGTGGCTGAAGCAATGAAGGTCGTAGCCGGTGGTAATGTTTTTGTTAAAGGTCTTTTTGAAGGGGACCTGATTGAATCTGGCGGTGATATTACTATAGGTGGCGCTATTATTGGCCATCAGGTCGGCGAAGTTGGAGAAGACACTGAGCTAAGCACTGTAGTGCGGGCTAAAGGCAATGTGCAATGCACTTTAGCTCAATACGCCAGCATTAAATGCGCAGGCCGTCTGACGGTGTCAAAACAGTTACTGCATTGCCAGGTGGAAGCCGACTCCGTGATAGCGGGTACCGAAGAAAAGGCCAATGGCAAGATAGTTGGTGGGCGTTATTACCTCGGCAATGGATTACGTTGTGGCAATCTTGGCGCTCCTTCGGGCAGTTTGCTGCAAATTGTGCTGAACAAACAAATGGACCCACTGATTGAAAAGCAAAATGTGCTACGTACCAGTTTAGTTGGCTTAAAGGCTGAAATGGAATTGGTAAAGCAGCATGTTGAACAACTTAAACAGATGGAAAAGTCGCCAGCAGTGCAAGAACAAATGAGTGCAATGGTGGAAGAATTCGAAGAACACCGCAGTATTGCTTCTGCTTTTATTGCCGACATCAAACATCTTGAAGAACAAAGAAGGCAGTTATTATTGTCTGTTTGTGTTGAAGTGACACAGCAACTTTTTGCTGGAGTTGAAACCAGCTTCGGTAATGAAATCCTGAAAACCAAAAAAGAGTATGGTGCTTCCCGCATCCGGTTATCAGAGCAGGGGGTAGTGGTTGAGCCATTGTAGCGGCACGCCACTCTTCACTTAGGCCGCAGTCCACTGAATAGCAAAACTGGCCCGCGTTTTGCTTCATCTCTCCCAAGTTATTTCTGACGTCAAATAGTTGTTGTCACTGATGCTGATCGGCAGCGTCACAACAGCAGTAGTGGAATAAAGACAATGATCCGAACGCAACGATGGTTAATTTTACTTTTGCTTAGTCTGAGTTTGCTCGGCTGCGGTGGTGGGGGCACAGATTCTGATCCAGCAGCTTCGGCGGCAAGTGTTAACGCTGGAGTGGACCAGAGCGTTAATGAAACGGACAGTTTTACCCTGACTGCACTTGGCGACCCGGCTGGTGGCACTTTTGCATGGCGTCAGTTGTCAGGCACAGCTATTAACGGTATTCCTGCAACTACAGCTTCAGTGAATTTAGTGGCGCCACTGGTGAAAGCCGAGACCATTTTAGTTTTTCAGGTCACGTACACTACGCCTGCCGGACAGAATTTAACTGATGAAGTTCAAGTGAAGATCCTGGCAAAAAATCAGGCACCTGTTGCTGTATTACAAATTACTCAGCCGTCGATATTGCCTGTGGCTCAGGGCTTAACTGTATCTGTCTCTGCTGCTGCCTCTTATGATTTGGACGCCGATGGCCGTATCGCCAGCTACGCCTGGACTCAAACCTCGGGGCCGGCCGTGACATTAAGTGGTGCTAGTACAGCAAATGTCAGCTTTGTAGCCCCTTTAGTGGCAAGCCAGACCGATGTTGAGCTTACTCTAGCTATTACAGATGATGAAGCCGCCACAGGACAAGGCAGCATTAAAGTGCCGATCCGTGCCAGCACCCAGCAAATTATTGCCGATGCTGGTGCCGACCAACAGGTACGTGAGTTTGCTGAAGTGCGTTTAGATGGCAGAGGAACCAGAACAGTGACCGGAAGTTACAGCTGTCGCTGGAGTCAATTAAAAGGGCAGGCTTTGGTTTTAGTCAATCCGACCTCCTGTCAGGCATCCTTTATCGCGCCTGATATTTCCGGAACCAGCCAGCTTGAATTACAACTGACAGTGACGGACAGTAACAATCAGACAGCCACTGATACTATGCTGGTAACCGTCAGCAATGCGGTGTTGGGGGATTTGCCGGATACCGGAGTTGTGAACTGCTACGATATTTCCGGCATCATTCCCTGTAATGACGCTCTCTATCCGCGTCAGGATGCTGACGGTGGCCGCGATAGCGTAGTGCAATATTTACGCAAAATCGGCAAAGGCGAAAAAGCCTTTGATTTTACTAAACTGGATCAGTTTGGTGATGAACTGGCAGATACGGCCAATGATTTTGCCTGTGTGCGTGATAATGTGACTGGGCTGATTTGGGAACTCAAGGAGCCAGTGATCGTAGCACCACCAGCCAGTACATTGAGGGCGGCGAACAACAGATATAGTTTTGTAAATACAGATGCTGGCAATGGCGACGAGCCAGGTATTCCTGCAGCAGCAGGGACTACCTGTCCAAGCACTGAGAACTGTGGCTTAAAAGCTTATGTCGAAGAAGTGAATGAAACCGCTTATTGTGGTGGCGCCAACTGGCGTTTACCAACCATCGAAGAGCTGATGTCTATTGCTGACTTTGGCAGAGTTGGACAAAACCATTTGCTTGACCCGGCCTTTTTCCGTTTTGAGCCAGATTTTGCTGTGCAAAATAATCTGTTCTACTGGACCAGCCAAAGCAGTGCAGAAGGCGGCGGTGGCATATCTGCCTGGGTTTTTGATATCCGCAATGGCAATGACAATACCTTGCCAAAACAACAAAATCAGTTAGGTTATGTGCGTTTGGTGCGCTCGCCATAAGGGAATTTTATGTCTAAGTACTTTCTATTGATGTTGATGGTGGTATTGCCAGCACAGGCTGCTCAGGTTTGTTACAGTGACATAACTGTCACTAAACCTTTAGCAAATTTTCAATTAAATGCGGATGGTACAGTGCTGGATAAAACCACTAAGCTGATGTGGTCAAGATGCCTGGTAGGGCAGAGCTGGGACAGTTCCAGTAGCAGTTGCACTGGCACAGCACAGCAATTGGATTGGTCTGAAGCTTTACTCGAATCTAAGCGCAGCACTTTGGCGGGTTACAGCACCTGGCGTTTACCTAATGCTAAAGAAGTTTTGACGTTGGTTGAGCGCAGTTGTGTCGACCCGGCGATCAATCTGACAGCTTTTCCGGCCAGCAACAGCGAAAATATGTGGACAGGAACTACTGTAGTTAATCAGGCAGACAGAGCATGGGCCATAGCAATGTACAGTGGTAAAAATAACACCAAAGAAAAAATTATCAGATTGTATGTCAGGTTAGTACGCTTCAGTGATGAGTGAGCCAGCAAGGTGTTGTTGATATTAGCGGCATGGTAAACTTTCCGGGCTGTTGTGGTTTTCGATGAAAGGCCACAGCAGTGCGTTACTTCCAGATGATTTGCTGGAGTTTTTCACCTAAGCTAGCCTCAGTTACTTTGCTGATCACCCCGAATGAGAGTGGATACCTTGCGTTTTATTCTGATCCTGTTCTTGATGTTTTGCAGTTGGTCTGGTTTTTCGACCGAATGCAATATGGCTTTTCGCCACGGTATTTTGATTTCTCCTGAACAAATTCGCATCCAGAACAGTAACAGGACCGTCTTTCAGATTAATCAGGATAAAGATTTATTTATCCGTGGTGAGTGGATCACCTTAAATCCGGCCGAACAGGAACTGGTGCGTCAGTATGCGCAGGGCTTGCGGAAGTTTGTGCCGGAATTAGTCAGCATTGCAGTTGACAGTGTTGAGCTGGGTTTGACCGCTATTGAAAATATGTTGGTGGGTATTGGCAGTACGGCACAACAAGAAGAATGGCAAGCCTTGATCCGGGAAACCACCTATCAACTGACCTCGCGTTTTGTCCGCAGTGGTGATCATTTTTATCTGGCACCACAAAGCCTGAACGAACTCGACGCATTCTTACATGGCGAACTGAAAACTCAGCTAAAAGACCTGGCGAAATATACTGTAGGCGCAGTTTGGGATGCACTGCGTGAGGCGTTACGTCAAAGTGAAGATGACTTTGAACGTACTGAAAGTCAGAACTGGCAACCAGCCGACGAACTGCTGGCAAAAATTAACAAAGGTCTGGATTTAAAAGCCGACGAACTGGAGCAAAAGTCGGTGTTATTTTGTCAGCGTTTGACTGAGTTGGATCAAATCGAAAGCCAGTTGCAGCAAAGGGTGCCGCAGTTACAGGCTTATGATGTCGTGACAATGAAATAACGCCCTTTTATGGCCTTAGCTCAATAAGGCCAGTTTAGCGTTTAACTCCTCGTTACGATTTTTCTCTTTTTGCAATAACAACTTTAACTGAGCAATTTTGGCTGCAGCCTCGTCGTCTTGTATGGCTTTGAGCCTTAACTCTCCCGATGCGCTATCTCTGACTTGTCGTGCTTTTGCATGGCAAGTGGGACAACTATGTACATCTGACATAAAAACCTCGTCGTTTTGTTTAATTGAAAATTGGTTGATATAATCAACTTAATTATTGGGTTTATGGTGGATAAAGTCAACTAATTTTGACTGGAGAAGGTGGCATGGAACAAACGCAGGATCTGCTGGATCAACTACAACAGCTGACAGCAGAGCTCAGAGGGCAGTTCTTTTTGCAGTTAGGGCCTGAATTACCCGGATTAACCGCCATGCATGGTCGTTTGTTGCTTGTGATTGCCAGTCAATCAGGCACTACAGCGCAGCAACTGGCCGAATTGCTCAGGCGGGATAAAGCGCAAATGACACGATTGTTAAATGACTTACAACAAGCTGCTTTAGTACAGCGCCACACCGACCCGTTGGATGCCAGACGTCAGTTATTGGTTTTATCTGAGCAAGGCCAGCAGATAGCTGCCGGCCTAAAAGCTAAAAAGCGTCAGATCGCCAATAAAATGCTCCATGGTTTGACCACAGAGCAACAGCGGCAAATGGCCGGACTGTTAAATCTGATGTATCAGAATTTAGTCGGTAGTGCATAAGCAGCCGCTTATCCCGAAGTCCTCACCACTGGTCAAAATTCGGTTTGAGTGTAGCTCTAACAGGTTGTAGTCAATGCCTTGTGATCTGAACAGGAGGGAGTCTATGAATAAACTAAGTCTGGCGCTTGTATTGGCTTTGGCTACGGGTTGTGTTGCAGCAGCTGAGCCAGTTGTCTTCAGTGCAGAGCAGCTAAAAGCCAAAGTAGAGCAGGTTACTCAGGCACAGAATAAGGTGATGTTAAAAGGTTCTGTCAAAGCGGATGTAGATAGACTTTTTGCGCTTTACAGCGATGATTTTGTCTATATTCATGAGGCCTATGGCGGCAGCTACAGCAAAGAACAGCTCTACGCCAATACGCTTCGTCTGATGTCGATGGGGAAATATGATCAAACCGAAGCCCGTTACCGCATCATTAACCTGATGCCTGGTTATAATGCTGTTGCAGTGCAGCGGCAGGAAATCTACAACGGCGTTACGCAAAATCATCTGGCTGTGTTTGAGTTTCGCGCCGGCAAAGTGACAAAAATCATCGAATACTGGAAGTAATGACACTGCTGTTTGGCCTGAGTTTTAGCTTCAGGCCTGGTTTTTGAAGGTAAATTGCAGATAGTGGCAGTCATCTTACGCTCATCCATGTAGAATGCGCGGCTATAAGCTTTTACCAGCGCCTATTTGTAGGAATTTTTTGATGAAAAAGACAATTGCTCTAACTCACCCTAAGTTGCAACCGGCTCGTTGGGTGGATTCCATTAAGTACGATATTAAAAAATATCTGAACAGAGAGCGCCGCAAGAGCCTGCCTGCTGGTATGGATTACTGGACTTTTGATTGCCGCTTCGGCGCTTCAGAAGAAGTGGCCGAGAAAGTCTTTACCTCTGAGATCAATAAGCACATAGATGCTGCGGTTGCACAGGAACTGACCAGCTTCTACGTAGAAATCCTGGCCCGAGCCTGTAAGCATAAACCTCGTGACATTGATGTTGATACTGACGAAGCATAAAAGTCCTGACGCTCACCCGGTCGGGTGAGCTGTTTTATTCAAGGCGTGGCCGGCTTTTTCAGCCTAAAAATACAGAAAAACTGCGTAAAATTCACTCAATGACAAAGAATTGTCTCTTCGACCGCTAAAATACTGTATATTCTGCCCTCATTTTTTACTGTAGCTACTCTACAGAGGAACTCTTATGCAATTTTCATCTTTAGATTTAGCTCCGGATTTACAACGCGCCTTAGTGGACTGCGGCTACAGTACTATGACTCCGGTGCAAGAGCAGGCCATAGTGCCGGCTCGTCGTGGTAAAGACTTACAAGTTACAGCGCAAACAGGCACAGGTAAAACTGCAGCTTTTGCTATTCCGGTCTTACAACGTATGCTGGACAAGCCAAAAGCTACAGTCGCTCAGCGTCCCCGCGCTTTGATCCTGACGCCCACCCGCGAATTGGCAGAGCAAATAGCGGAGTCCATTTTGGCATACGCTAAGTATGTGCCTATCAGCGTCACTGCTTTGTACGGCGGCGTGAAAATGGGCGGTCAGGCCAGTAAATTAAAGGCTGGTGTGGACATAGTCATCAGTACTCCGGGCCGCTTGATTGAGCATATGGCGCTTGGCAACGTGATTTTAAGTGACGTTGAATTTGTGGTACTGGATGAAGCCGACCGTATGCTGGATATGGGCTTTGTCACAGATGTGATGAAGCTGATGCAAATGACAGCGACCACAAGACAAACCATGTTGTTCTCTGCGACCACATCACCTGCTGTAAATGAACTGTCGCATAAAATATTGAAAAATCACCAGCAAATCCGCGTTGCTAAAACAAACAGCACGGCAGATACAGTGCACCACGTGGTGTACCCTGTCGAAGAAAGCCGTAAAATCGAATTGTTTGAACGACTGCTGGCTGAAAAAAACTGGTTTCAGGTGCTGGTGTTTACCAGTACCAAAGAGCAGGCTGACCGCTTATTGGCTGGTTTGCAAATGAGAAAAATCGACGCTGCAGTTTGCCATGGCGATAAAAGCCAGGGCGCACGACGTCGTGCTATCGCTGATTTCAAATCGGCCAAGTTACAAGTGCTGATTGCAACAGAAGTGGCGGCCCGTGGTTTGGATATTCAAGGGTTGGATTATGTGGTTAACTTCAACTTACCTTATCTGCCAGAAGATTATGTCCACCGTATAGGCCGTACAGGTCGTGCTGGTGCAGAAGGGGAGGCTATTTCATTCGTCAGTCGCGAAGAAGAGCAAACTTTAGAGCGTATTCAGAAACTGATTGGCAGCAGTATCAAACGTGTACTAGTGCCTGGCTTTGAAGTCAGCAACCGCGAATC
>NZ_JAIWOI010000042.1 GCF_020217005.1 Rheinheimera sp.
GTTGTTAAAAAGTATTTCACGCAAGGTGTTATCAGGTCGCTCCAACAAAGCCAGTCACACTTCCATTGAGCTGGACAGTAGCAATAAAGTGAAGCCAAAGGCCAAACCTAAAGCTAAGCCACGCCCCGCTAAGTAAGTTCGATCTTCACACCAGTCAAAGTCCTTTGTACTTTGACTGGTGCTGTATTGCTACATATAAGCTTTGGCAAAAGCTTCTTTGGATTGCTTGATATAACTGCGGGCTTTCTGGGCATGTTGTTCCCAGGCGGCTTTATCTTTGGCATCAGTGAAGGGGTTTTGATCTGGTGCCACCGAACGTTCAAATCTATCGTAAAACGTAATGGCAGAAGAGGTAATTTGGTTAAAACGTTCTTTAAACTCCTGCATGCCTTCAAGCTGTTCTGAGGTCTTTAACATGTACTGAATTAGCTGAGTGTTATCATTGGTTGCCAGGTAGCCCTGTGCTTTGGTGGTGACATTTTTTTCTACTTCAGTGATCACCAGTGCCCGGATAGAGTCTTCTTTACTCATGACACGACTGTAATTTTCCTGAGTGCGGGCAAGTCCTGCGTGTTGAATATAGTCGCGCAGGTGTTTGTCTAAATCTTTGCGGAAGACTTCAACCATTTTCAGCATGCTTTGTAAATCGTTCTCCAGCGCAGAAACCTGCACCAATTCTTTTTCCAGCTCATTTAAAAACTTCTCGGCTTGCTCATAAATTTTTAAACCGTTCTCTTCAGCAAACTTACGGTCTTTGCGGTTTAAATCGGCATTTTCATAATTGGATTTATCAAAAGCAGTCGCCAAAAAGGATTTAAATGGTTCAGCAAAAGCGGCGTACAAACCGCCACTGACCACAGTTAATGTGGCAGTGGTTAAATCACCAAAAGGTTTTACCATCGAATTCAGCCTGGCTTGTTGCAGTGGCGATGTCACTCTTTTGGTATCGGCCAAAATAGTACGGAAAGAAGAGTAGGCCATGGGATTTGACATTTTATTGCGCTCAGAACTAGCTAAGGCAAAAGTAATAGTGGAATAAATAGCGTTAGCATATTCCAGATATTGGCGCTGGCTTTCCAGTTGTGCAGCATAGTTTTTGCCAATAGTCCGGAACGACTCACTTTGCAGTTCGTAGTTTTTATTGGTTTGTAGCTTGTCTAAAATGCCGCTGATAATTTTTTGCTCGTTTTTTTGCAGCGCAGTGTCAAGCAAAATACGATCCAGTGTCACATCATCCAACGCCAGGCCGCCATGCAGGGTTTCAATATCTAAGCGCAGATATTTACGGCCGGGATCGTCAATAGACACACGATGCGCCATGTAAGCATCTGTGCCGGCTGGTGCTTCAATCAAGCCTACCTGTTGCCACTGCGCATCCAGGGAGACAGAAGAGGAGGTCAAAATGTTAATGCGGTAGCTGGCAAAGGCTGACTGAGGTTTCACCCAAAATTCCAGCAATCCCAGTTCTGACACCGGATATCGACTGACTAAAGAGCTGCTGCCATCCTGACAAAACAACGCGCTTACACCAGTGCGAGCCATTTCAGAGCTGCGTTGGCAACCTGCGAGAATATTCCATTGATGGGCGTCTTGTTCAAAGTCGCTGGAAAATACCAGTTCACCGGGTTTAGCCTGGGCAAAACCACTGCATAAACAAAGCAAAGCAACAGAAAAACGACGCATACAATCCTCAGATGGAACAGGGTACAGGAACAGCCCTTACACACTGGTATAAGGCTGACAGAACGAAGATTTATGGTAGCTGAATTTGCCAGCTAAAACAGCGCTATTTTTTGTTTTCCAATCAATAACTTTTATCATAAAAGCAGGTTCTGCACTCTTGCTCTGACCTGCGTAGGCCCAGTATGCTCAGGGCTCACAACAAGTGCCTCAACAGGGGCCAGTCACAGAGACGTACCAGATGAAATCGCAGGGCTTAAATTTTTACCATCCGTTAGCCTTCTGGCTGGGGTGTCTTGGCATCACCTTGGGGGTGTTGGCGCATGTTCCTATGTTTATCCACGCTTCTCATATGAACTATCAAATGGTGGGTATGCCAATGGACAGCACTATGCTGATAGGCATGGGCTTAATCCCGCTGGGTTTAGTCCTGGCTATGTACGGTATGATGCCCAGGCTCGAACAACTTCGTTCAGCGGATCGCAGCAAATTGCATTTTCATGTGGCGGATCAGTTACCTCTTAACAGAGAGCACTGGACTTTAGTCTTGGTACTGATGGCCGCTGTAATAGTAGATGTGATGAAACCAGCGACTTTAGGTTTTGTGATGCCAGGCCTGAAAGCTGAATATGGTATCAGTTCAAAAGAAGCCGGTATGCTGGCCCTGGTCGCTTTAACAGGCACCACCCTAGGTTCAGTGATCTGGGGGCTGATGGCGGATTTATTCGGGCGCAGGGCTGCAATTTTATTGTCAGCCCTGATGTTTATTGGTACTGCTATTTGTGGTGCTATGCCGTCTTTTGAGTGGAATCTGGTGATGTGCTTTTTAATGGGTTTATCTGCCGGGGGCTTGTTACCTATCACCTTTACTCTGATGGCTGAAACTATTCCAGCTGCGCACCGCGGCTGGCTGTTGGTGGCCTTAGGCGGTTTTGGCACTGCTGCGGGATATCTGGTGGCTTCAGGTTCTGCCGCTTTGCTGGAGCCACTATTCAGTTGGCGTATTTTATGGATGCTGGGTTTACCCACAGGCTTGTTGGTCATTTTCTTAAACCGTTATATTCCTGAATCACCTCGATATCTGGCAAGTAAAGGTTTAACGACAGAGGCACGTTTGGTGCTGCAACGTTTTAGTGGTGTGCAATCGCAGGATCAAAGCAGCATAGTGGTCGAAGAAGAACCTGCAGCGCCAAAGGCCGGATTTAAACAGCTACTCGAAGGGCATTATGCCGGTATCACTTTAGGTTTAGTCGCGGCAGGTGTGGCCTGGGGGCTGGTGAACTTCGGTTTTATGTTATGGCTGCCGACCAATTTAGGCGAAATGGGCTTAGCAGGGCAGGC
The DNA here is from genome assembly GCF_020217005.1 of Rheinheimera sp. Taxonomy (GTDB): domain Bacteria; phylum Pseudomonadota; class Gammaproteobacteria; order Enterobacterales; family Alteromonadaceae; genus Pararheinheimera. Next base: position 3,022 of record NZ_JAIWOI010000042.1, read on the forward strand.
CAGTGCAATTATTACTAAGTCTGCTTTTTTTGCATTGCCAGGTGTGGCGCTGGTGATTTGGTTGTATCACAGTTGGAGCAGCATCAAAACACTGTTGTTGTTTATTCTGTTAACCGCTTTATCTTTACTGAGTTTCTGCCTGTTTGACTGGTTTGATAGTCGCTCCGTGTTTTTGTTGTCCGTCTCTATTGCGTTGCTGCTGGTTAGCTCCAGCGGTGTAATTGCCATGTTGATCCCATATGCGGCGGAGATTTATCCCGTGCATTTACGAGGAACAGGCTCTGGTATTGTGGCCGCCAGCTCAAAATTCGGCGGCATTTTAGGCGCATTGCTTGGCGTCTTTGGTTTGTTTGACCAGATGGCTTTATCTGCTTTGGTCATCATGGCCGCTCTAGTCACAGCAGCCTTTTTACTGCAACGTCATGGTATAGATACCAGAGGGATACGACTAGAGGATATGCATGCGGCGCTAGAGCGTAAATCAGGGCGTTAAAAAAGCCCGGCTGCAGCAGGGCTTAGTGTTCGCCAGCTCAGAGTATTGCTTTGAGCTCGGCCGCCGTCTGATAGTTTTGTGCTATGGCTTTATCTAACAGCAACTGACCCTGCACTGTGTCGCCTTGCAACATTTTACGTACGCCAGACCAGGTCAGTACTTGCGCGTCGTTATTGTTCAACAAGTAGTTTTCCCACTGAGGCGAGAATGCAGCCAGTTGACGTTGTGCTTCCAAACTGCCGTTTTTCGCCGCTATAGTCCACCAGTAATGGCTGCTGTGTAGTTGTGACACAGTGATGATGGGTTCCACGTACGAGGTTTTACCCGGATCAGCCCATAGTCTGTAATGACCATGACGAGCATCGTTATCCAATTCTTTACCAACCAACAAGGCTGAGGCTTGCTGCTTGTCCATTTTGTCAGCAGAGATGACTGCAGTGACTATGCCTTTACCATCGGTCTTGACTTCAGCACTGCCATAGAATCCGGCAATGTTGCTTCTGAACGACGACTTCCGACTAAAAAATTGTTCGGGTAACTCTGTAGTTAATTCCAGAGCTAAGTTTTTGTCGACATTGACATGATAGTTCGCATTAGTAGCCAACAGATCCATCACTGTTCCCAGCATATATTGGTGTTGCGGTGAACCAGCGACAGCATAGTCCAGCAGCTGATGCTTTTGCATAAATTGAGTTACTTTTGATTTGGACAATGGCCCTAAGCTATAGTGCAAAGCCACTTTACCTTGATGTTTTTTACCCGTAGCGGCATATTTCCAGGATTTAACGGCAGCAATCGAACTTTTATTAAAAGTTTTTTCCGGAAAAGACCCCAAAACTTCCACTGCGGACACATTGCCTTGCTCGTCAATCACGAATCTCAACACGTTATAGCCAAAGATGCCTTTGGCCGCAGCGTTTTTAGGGTAAACAGGGGCTCTGCGGCTGACGACTTCCGGAAAGTCGATCAGATCCGTTCTTTCTTCTGTAATTTCTTTGATCTGCACCTGAGCCAATAACAGACTGGCTTGTTGCTCCGCTTGTTGTTGCTCTATGGCTGAAAGCCTCTTGGTCAGAGCGCTGATCACTGCAGCTGCTCTGCTATCGCCCAGTTGCGCAGCCAACTGAAAATAAGCCAGGGCTTTCACATGATCTACGGCAGTGCCTTCGCCATTGTGATAAATAGCCCCAAGATTAAAGGCGGCAACCTCGTTGCCAAGCGGTAATAGCTTGTTAAATTCAGTTGTCGCCTGAGCATAGTGTTTTTCTTCGTAATATTTTAACGCGTCAAGTAAGTCTGCCTGGGTCAAACAACTGAAAAGCAGGCAGCCAATCACTAATGATTTGTGCATTACTTAGTCCCTGTAATGAATGAATTGGTTAATCTGAGGTTAACATTTAAAGGGGCGAAAAAACAAGACTCAAATCAGAGTGACCACAAGCCTTAAGGTCCGGCTTGTGACCACTTTGATGTTTCAACAGAAATTTGCAGCATTTTTGCTGCGTTTAGTGGTGCTTAAATCGTTATCAGACCAAACAACATTCAATCTCTATACGTCAACAGGCTGTGATGAGCAATTAGCCAAAATGATTAAAACAGAGTTTATTGCCATCCAAATCCCGAACGTAAGCACCATAAAATTTATTTGGCAGGCGTTGACCCGGCGCACCTTCGCAACTGGCACCCAAAGCTATGGCTTTGTGATAAAGCTCGTCAACTTTTTCTTTGCTGCCTGGCGCTATAGATAACATAGTGCCGTTGCCAGGCGTTGCAGCTTCTTTGTTATATGGAATACAAAGGGCAAGCATGGGGCTTTGCATGCTTTCGCCGATAAATATAATCCTGTCCATTTTAATCAGGGTTTTTGCGCCTTGCTCTTTTAACAATTCCAGATAAAAAGCAACAGCCTTATCCAGATCATTTGAACCTAAAGTGGCATAACTAAACATAAAAGCATCCTGTTATTGGGAAATCATTCGTCTATACGTCTGTACTACCTAAATGGTTGTATCAAGCGTCTTCATCGCTAAAAAAATGGCCCGGTGAAGGGCCATTGATAAATAAAGCTAAACAGCTTAAGCCGCTTTTACGCTATCTACCCAGTTCTGTACACGTTTTTCCAGTACCTGCAGAGGCAAGGCGCCACCACCTAAAACTGTGTCGTGGAAACCACGGATATCAAACTTATCACCCAGCTGTTCTTTGGCTTTGGCACGGATTTCCAGAATTTTTAACATACCAATTTTGTAGGCCGTCGCCTGACCAGGCCATACTAAATAGCGACGCACTTCTGAGGTAACAGCACCTTCAGCAACAGGAGTTTTTTCTTTGAAGTAGTCGATACCTTGTTGTTCAGTCCAGCCTTTACTGTGCATACCTGTATCAACCACTAAACGCACGGCACGCCACATTTCAGTAATTAAACGGCCAAAGTCTGAGTAGTCGCTTTGATAAGCGCCCATCTCTTTAGCCAGCAGCTCCGAATACAAAGCCCAGCCCTCTACATAAGCGGTAAAACCGGCTTGGGTACGGAAGGTGGGTACTGAGGTTAATTCCTGGGCAATAGAAATCTGCATATGGTGGCCAGGGCTGCCCTCGTGGTAGGCGATGGCTTCCATTTCATTTTTTGGCATCTGTTTCATATCAGACAAATGCGCATAATAAATACCAGGACGTTTGCCATCTGGTGTACCTGGGAAATAATGCTGAGCCGCGCCTGGTTGTTCACGGAAGGCTTCGACCCGTTTCACTGTTAAAGCGGCCTTTGGCAGAATACCAAAGTATTCAGGCAGTTTTTTCTCAATAAAAGCTAAGTAAGCTTCTGAATCTTTCAAATAACCCTGACGGCCTTCATCTGTGTCTGGATAGAAGAATTGCGAGTCAGTTTTAATAAAAGTGAAGAATTCTTTTAAAGAACCTTTAAAGCCCACTTTATCTTTGATTGCAATCATTTCTTTGGTCAGACGGTCGACTTCATTTAAACCAATCTGGTGAATCTCGTCCGCGGTTAAGTTGGTTGTGGTCGACTGAGCTAATCTGTGATTGTAATACGCCACACCGTTTGGTTGAGTCGATACACCTGTTACATTGACCTGGGTTTTATCCAGTTCGCTGGTTAAAAAGGCAGCTAAAGCCTCGTAAGAAGGCTGGAACTGAGTAGTTAAAGCGGATTTAGCGTCGGCCAGTAACTGTTCAGCCTTTTTGTCATCCAGTTTGTCGGCTTTTTTTAATGCTTCAACTTTAGTTTTGGCGTCAGCCCATAGCGGCGCATCTTTATCGCTTTGTTTAAAAGGCGCGCCGTTCAGCAGATTATTCACTTGCTCCAGTACACCTTCGTAAGCAAAACGTGGCGGACGTACGCCGGCTTCAGCATATTTAGCTGCACGTTGCTGTAACTCAGCTATAGCTTTGGCAATACCGCCTATACGCTTGACATAGGCTTCCATATCGGCCACTTCGTCTACCTTATGGAAGTTCATCAGTACTTGAGGCAATAAGGCGTGTACACCTTGCATCTGGTTAAAAACATAAGTGTTCACGCGAAACGCGGCAGCGTCACGGCTTTGCTCGTACTGGTAAATCCATAAATCGTAAGAAGTCTTGGCTTCAGTATCCAACTTGCTGTAATCAAACTGAGTCTTTAATTCTTCAACAGAAGCTGCGGCCCAGGCCAGTTGCTTGTCCTCACCTTCTTCAGTGACATCGTCTATTTGATCCTGTTTGTCTTTACGGCCTAAGAACGTCATTTGCAGCGGACTCATTTGCAGCTGCTCTTCGTATTTGGTTTCAAACCATTGATTTAAGCGCTCTGATTCAGACAAAGCTGCTTTGGTTTCTGCTGCTGTGACTGGTTCAGCCGCGGCTGGAGTTGTTGTTTTGCTGTCCTGGGCTGGATTGCAGCCTGCCAGTAATGCGGCAATGCTAAGAGCTAATAATGAATGGCGCACTTTGCGTTTTCCTTTTAGTTATTAATTGTGGAACATCGTCCGACCTAAAGCAGATCACTGATGATGTGCTGATCAGACTAACCTGATTTAACTGAAGAGTCGAAACTCATTTGTAACTTAGTCTTTCAAAAAAGCCCGTCTGAGACGGGCCTGGTGAGAGGTTGGGTCGCTGCTCTTGTTACTGCTTTGGCATTAAATCCAGTAAAGCGACCACAGTCGCCTCAACACCGGCCTTAATTGCAGGTTCGGGCGCAATTTTAAATAAAGGACTATGGTGGCTCGGAACCGGAGCTCCACCTTGTTTTTCGCGTTCGAAATCGGCTTTAGGCGTACCACCTATCTGGAAATACACACTCTGAATCGTAGGGTTCATAATCAAAAACGGATAATCTTCAGCACCCATGCCTAAACGTTTGTAGTTCTGATCCAAAATATCTGCGCCAAAATGACTCACCCAACGCTGCTTTAAACGCTGTGTCAGCGGAATATCGTTGACCGTGGGCGGTGTTGTTTGAGGATCTACAGTCACTACAGGCAGTTTATCTTCAGGCAAACCTGCGACCCGGCCCATATTGGTCGCCACTCTTTTAATAGCGCTGATCAGCTGCTCGCGGGTTTCTAAAGTGTCATTTCGTACTGTCAGCTGTAAATGAGCTGCATCCGGGATAATATTGTGTTTAGAACCAGCGTGAAAGGAACCAACGGTAATAACGCTGGGCTCTTTTGGGGCTATTTCGCGGCTGACAATAGTTTGTAGCGCCAGCACAATTTGCGAACCTAAGACGATCGGGTCTTTGCCCCGGTGCGGGCTGGCACCATGAGCCCCAACACCATGAATATGGATATCTACGGAGTCGACGCCAGAGTAGGGCGAGCCTTCGACCGCCACAATTTTACCTGCTTCAATTTCACTGGATACATGCAGCGCCATGGCATAATCCGGTGTACCAAAACGCTGCCAGATTTTATCGTCGCGCATACTTTGAGCGCCGCCCACATATTCTTCGGCTGGCTGGCCTACCAGCATCAGCGTGCCTTGCCATTGATCTTTGATCTTGACCATCTGCCGGGCCGTGCCCACTAAGCTGGTGATATGCATATCATGACCACACGCATGCATGACTGAAACCTCATTACCGTGCCAGTCTTTACTTTTCACTCTGGACGCGTAGGGCAAGCCACTTTTTTCCTCGACTGGCAAGGCATCCATATCAGCACGCATCATCACCAAGGGGCCTTTACCATTCTTCAGAATAGCAACCACACCAGTTTTCCCAACGCCGGTGGTAACTTCAAAACCTGCGTCCTTTAACTCTTTTGCTAAGCGCTCTGCAGTTTTAAATTCCATAAAAGACAATTCAGGGTTTTGATGGAAATGTTTAAACAGGGGGTCCAGATGCTTTTGGTAATCGGTACTGATTGCAGCTGCCAGATCTTTGGGGCTAGCCAGAGTACTGGTGCTAAGCAGAGCCGAACTTATCAAACAGGCAAGGGGGAGCAAGCGCATAGGTCAATCCTTTTTGTTGTTGTTTTAAAAAACTGTGGTTTGCCAAAATATAACAGCATAAAAAAGCAGCACTGAACAAGAGGCCGCGGGGAATATGCGATCAAAACCAGTTGATAAGGGACAGTTCGTCATAGCGCGGCTGGCCGGCCGAACCATCAGATGGCTGTTTGGATAAATTTAATCCTTAACCTCCGCCTGTCCAATGGTATTATCTACAGACGTCATCAACAGGGTAAGGCAGAGGAGGGGCTGGTTTTTATATGTATAGGCTGTTGAAAACGAAGCACTTAAGTTTCGCCACCTTGATTGTGTATCTGGTTTGGATTTTTCCTGCTACTACGCTTTGTATTGAACCTGACTGGCTTGACCGGCCAGAACAGCAAACAGTGCATAGCGTGTCACAACTCACCTCTGTTGCTCAGCCTCTGAAGCATCATGTTTTTTCTGATGATGACGAAGACGCTATAGTACAGTTAGATCACGCTGTATTCGTCTTTGTTGTTTATCCGTCCGGCGCTTTATTAGTCAGCGTGGTCAGCTCTGTCTTCACTTTGCATTTTTCTGCCCGGGCACCACCAGCGCAGCTGACGTAGTTCGTTCACCAGTACAAGCAGACGGTATGCTTTGAATTGAACTGTCTGCATTTTGTAGCTGTGCTGTAGCATCAGTCTGCAGCCTTAAAGCGAGAATCTCATTTATGTTTATGATCGACCAGATTATTTTATTGGCCGCTATTTTGATTATTTTTGGCATATTATCCAGCAAGCTGTCAGCCAGGTTGGGTTTGCCCGTCCTGGTGCTATTTCTGATGGTGGGCATGCTGGCGGGCGAAGATGGGCCTGGTGGTATTGTGTTTGATAACGCGCAAATAGCTCATGCTTTAGGCTCTTTAGCCCTGGCTATTATTCTGTTTGACGGGGGGTTACAAACCCCCATGTCCTCAATTAGGCAGGTATGGAAACCCGCTTCTGTGCTCGCTACCTTGGGCGTGTTAACCACAGCCGTGCTCACTGGTCTCGCTGCCGCTTACAT
>NZ_JAIWOI010000043.1 GCF_020217005.1 Rheinheimera sp.
CCTGAATGTATCGCTGTTCTATGGTCTGTTGATCGGGGCTATCGTAGGTTCAACCGATGCTGCCGCAGTGTTTTCGTTACTGCGCAATGCCGGTATCCATATTAATCCGCGCCTGAAAGCCACCCTGGAAATTGAAAGTGCGACCAACGACCCTATGGCCATCTTTCTGACCGTGGGTTTATTAGAAGTGATGGTCAAAGGTCTGGAACCAGGTACTGGATTATTCATGCTGTTTGTGCAGCAAATGGGCATAGGCACAGTGGTGGGTTTAGCAGGTGGTTGGTTATCTGTACGCATTATTAACCGGATCCATCTGACCACATCGGGCCTGTATCCGGTGATGGTGGCCGCATTGGGTTTGCTGGCATTTGGTGTGGCCGCAAATTTGGGCGGAAGCGGCTTTTTGGCCATTTTTATCGCAGGTGTAGTAATAGGCAATAGCCGTTTTGTGTTTCAGCGCAGTACCTTTTTGTTTCATGACGGACTGGCCTGGTTGGGGCAAATTGTTATGTTTGTGATTTTAGGTTTGCTGATTAACCCCTCTACATTACTGGATGTCTGGATTGAAGGGCTCTGGATAGCGGCAGTGTTGATTCTGGTCGCCCGGCCTGTGTCTGTGCTTCCTGTGCTGAAGATATTTGGTTTTAACCTGAGGGAAATGACCTTAGTATCCTGGGTTGGTTTACGGGGCTCTGTGCCCATCATTCTGGCGATTTACCCGCTGATTTATGGCTTACCTGGTGCTGAGCTGATTTTTAGTGTGGTGTTTTTCGTAGTGCTTATTTCTGCCACTGTGCAGGGCTCTACTTTACCCTGGGTAGCCCGCACTTTAGGCTTGACTGAGGCACCTCCGGCAACGCCTGCAGCAACCCTGGAAATTACTGCTTTGGGTGATGTGGATGCCGATATTGTTGAATATCAATTGGGTGACAGTTCAAGAGCTTCAGGTCGGCGTTTATCGCAGATGGCGCTGCCGGATGGTACTGTGGTGGCGATGATCACGCGCGGCAATGACGTTATACCTCCGCGGGGGTCTACTTTCCTGCATGCCGGTGATCATTTGTTTATTGTGATGAAACCTGATGTGCGTGAATTTGTCGATCTGGTCTGCTCGGGTGTGGCAGAAGCCAGTCATCATGAATTGCCCGCAGGTGAGCTTAGGTTAAAAGGCTATACCAAAGTGGAAGACGTGCAGCACTCCTATGGCATCGAGCTTTTCGCGGATGGAGCCTTGTCCCTGGATGAGGTTTTACGTCAGGCCTTAGCGACTGAACCTGCACTGGATGCCAGCAAAACCTTTGGTGCAGTGACACTTTATGTGCGGGACATGGTAGGACAACGTATTGCTACTGTCGGCATAGTACCTACAGCAGTCAGCAGTTAAAAACAGTCACCTCAGAGCAGACAAGTCTGCTCTGAGGCTATGTTAAACCACGCCTAACATCGACGGCATTGCGGCGTCGACTTCGTCGGTTATGGCGTCCAGTGTCTTCTCGGCTTCATCTAAAGAGCTGACTTCGGCTATATGGAATAAAGCTTCCCCTTCGTTCACCAGCGGCAAGTTATTACGGCCTATCACTATGCCATTAAAACTGGCTTCAACAGCCACTTCAAAATCGGAGTAGGGGCTGTAGATATGCGCCAGCACATCACCTTGTTGCACTGTCTGACCAAGGCCAACGTAATAACGCGCTATACCGTCGTGTTCTGCTCTGATCCAGCTACTTTTTTTGCTGAACAAAGACCCGGTTTTGACCGCCTTTTTACTTGGGCTGAACATGCGAAGGTCTTGCATCACGTTCAAAATACCATGCACACCAATTTTGATGGACTGCTCATCAAAACGCAGTGCTTCACCGGCTTCATATAAAATAATAGGAATACCCAAAGCGTTGGCAGTGCCGCGCATTGTGCCTTCGCGGCTGGCCGCTTTGATAATAATAGGGGCGTTGAACACTTCGGCCATTTGCAAGGCGACTTTGTCTTTAGCACTTGCCCTGACCTGAGGCAGGTTACTGCGGTGAATGGCACCCGTATGTAAATCAATAACATGAGTGCATTGTTTTAAAATTCGTTCAGTAAACTGGTAGGCCATACGGCTGCCGAGTGAGCCTTTTTCGCTGCCCGGGAAGCTGCGGTTTAAATCCCGTCTGTCGGGTAAATAGCGTGACTGCTGCACAAAACCATAAGTATTAACTATAGGCACCACCACTAAGGTACCGCGCAACTGACTGAGTTTGGGCATTTTCAGCAAACGGCGGCAAATTTCTACACCATTAATTTCATCGCCATGCAAAGCTGAGGTGATCAGTAACACTGGACCTGGTCTTTTGCCATGCACCACATGAGCACCTATGTTCAGCTCAGTGTGGGTATAAAGTTTGCCAAAAGGAATATCCACCACAGCACGCTGGCCTGGTTGGATCACTGTGCCACCTAAAGTAAAAGCCTGTTGTTTTTCAGTCAGCATAGGTTTGCCTGCAGTTATCGACATTTACTTTTTCCCTTGCTGTTTTTGCAACGCTTTTTGCTGCATGCGAGCCTGATGCAAAGGCACATGTTTTTCCAGATATTCAATCATCCGGCCAGCCACATCTATGTCAGTCGCACCTTCTATGCCTTCAAGACCAGGAGAGCTGTTCACTTCCATCACCACAGGGCCATGGTTAGAACGCAAAATATCCACCCCAGCCACATGTAAGCCCATAGTTTTTGCAGCCGCCAGGGCAGTGCGTTTTTCTTCGGCGCTAAGTTTGACCAAAGAGGCAGTGCCTCCTCGGTGTAAGTTGGAGCGGAATTCACCGGCTTTGGCCTGACGTTTCATGGCTGCAACAATTTTATTACCGATAATAAAACAGCGGATATCAGCACCATTGGCTTCTTTGATGTATTCCTGCACCAGAATATTGGCATTGAGGCCCATAAAAGCTTCAATCACACTTTCGGCTGCGGTACGGGTTTCCGCCAGAACTACACCTATGCCTTGGGTGCCTTCGAGCAGTTTGATCACCAGCGGCGCTCCGCCGACCATCTCAATTAAATCAGGGATATCACCTGGCTTATCGGCAAAGCCGGTAATAGGCAGGCCAATACCTTCACGGGCCAGCAGTTGCAGTGAGCAGAGTTTATCGCGGGCACGGCTGATAGCGCTTGATTCATTCAGGGCATACACGCCCATCATTTCAAACTGACGTAATACCGCAGTGCCATAAAAGGTAATAGAAGCGCCAACCCGGGGGATCACAGCATCAAACTGCTCCAGCACTTCACCTTTGTAGTGAATACCGGATTTGGTTTTATTGATGTTCATATAACACATCAGCGGATCTATCACCTCAATCTGGTGCCCCCGCTCTTCGGCCGCTTCGACCAGTCGACGGGTCGAATACAACTCACTATTGCGCGACAAAACCGCAATTTTCATAACCACACCTTCAATTTCTTTGTTAGGAGTATTCTAGTGTGCTTTGGCGGCCAAGTATCTGTATAAAATCAAAAAATTTACATTAAATCAAAAACAGTGAACCTAAACCAAGGAAGGCAAAAAAACCTATCACGTCTGTCACTGTGGTTAAAATCACTGAACCTGACAAGGCAGGGTCTATTTTCATTTTCTCCAGCCAGACCGGGATCACCACGCCACTAAAAGCGGCGACACAAATATTAATCACTATGGCCAGACTTATGACTGTGGCGATAATCCAGTCACCAAACCAGAGGTAAGTAATACCAGCAATCACCAAAGCCCAAAGCACCCCATTAATAGCACCGACTCCCAGCTCTTTTCGCATCAAAGTCCAGTAGGTTTGAGGTGTGATTTGGCCTAAAGCCAAACCCCTGATGATCAGGGTCAGGGTTTGACTGCCGGCTATGCCGCCCATTGAGGCGACAATAGGCATTAATACAGCCAAGGCCACTACCTGTTGCAAAGTGGCTTCAAACAAACCTATGGTCCAGGCCGCTAAAAAGGCGGTCAATAAGTTGATACCTAACCATAAGGCCCGACGTTTAGCACTGTTGAAGATAGGCGCGAATAAATCTTCCTCTTCATCCAGACCCGCTGTATGCATAAACTGACCTTCGAGGCTACGCCGGACGTTTTCTAAAGCTTCACCTATAGATAAACGGCCTAACAGCTTGCCTTCGCTATCGACCACCGCCAAAGCACTGTAACCAGAACGGGCCACTAAATCTGAGCCTTCATCCAGCTCCATATCACCTTGCACCACAGGGGCTTCGGCGTCGATAAACTCGACTACAGGCATATGATTAGGTTGGCCTAACAAACGAATACCCTGCAGTAAACCAACATAACGGCCGGTGCGGTCGACTACGAATAAGGCTTCCTGGTATTCGGCATCTTCGGTCAGCTTTTTAAATAAACGCACCGCATCACGCACTTTGGCGTTTTTGCTTAAGATCAGTACGTCGTGGTCAGCATAGCGACCACATTGTTCGTCGTCGTAGGTTAAGGCCTGATCCAGCCAGCGTTTTTCGCTTTGATCTAAGCGAGAACAGGCATACTGATAAATGGCCTCAGGTAACTCGTCCAGTAACTCAATCAGGTCATCAACGTCAATTTCTTCAACCAACTCATGCAGTTGTGCTGTTTCGAGCTGCTTAAAGATGTTGCTGCGCGCATCCACCCTCATGTAGGTTAAGGCGGCTATCTGTTGTTCTTTTTCCAGCGTCAGCCAGGTGCCAACCCGTTGCTCCAACGGCATAGCTTCCAGAGCAAAAGCTATCTCTTCCGGCTCCAACTGGTCCAGTTTTTCCGCCAGTTGCTCAGTTTCGTTTTCATCAAAACTGTCACGGACTATTTCTTCAATATCCAGTTGGGTATTTTCAACCATTAAACCGCTCCTGCTGTTTGCGTAGTTGCACCAGCTTTACCACCAACGGCGAATTTTAAACCAGGCTAACAGACCAATGGCCAATCCAAGCATCAGGCCCCAGGTAATGTAGTAGCCAGACGGATTGTCCAGCTCCGGCATGTATTTAAAGTTCATGCCGTACACACCCACAATAAACGTCAGTGGAATAAATACTGCACTGAGCATAGTCAGTACTTTCATCTTTTCGTTAATTTGATGCGAGGAGGTTGAAATATAACTGCCGACCAAATCGCTTAACTGGTCGTAGTACATTTGAGTCATACTGTGCAGGCGCTCAAACTTCTCGTAAAAATCACGTAATTCTATCGAATCAAAATGACGTTTAAATGGATGGCTGGCATCTTCTTCGTATAAAAGGTCGGAAAACATTTCTTTTTGGTAAGCCAGATTGCGATCAATTTTCCGAAATACTGAGCGGTACTTCATAATTTGCGCCATTTTCTGGTCGTTACCATTGCTTTGCATGCTGTCTTCCAGCTCGCCCAGCTCATCTTCAAACTGCAGCAATTTTTCCAGATAAGTGGCGGACACCGCGTGGATGTATTTTTTAATCCAGTCTTTAAACTTTTCTATACCCAGCATGGAGGAAAAGGGCAGGTCTATTTTTGTGTCGTCCAGCGGGCTGTGGTATTTCACCAGTATCACCTGGTCGTTAAATAACACAGAAATTTGGCTATGGCCTGGATAGTCACTGAAATCAGGGCCGGAGAAACCACGTAAAATCAACAGGCTAAAGCTGTCGCTGAACTCCATTTTTGGCGGATGACGTTCACGCAGGAAATCTTCCGCTATCACGGGGTGGATACGGAAAAAATTCAGCACCTGTTGTTGTTCCATTTGGCTGGCCGCACTTAGATTAATCCAGATTTTAGTGTCGGACAGCAAAGGGTAATGCAGCGCCTGAAAATCGCTGATCTGCCATTGTTTTTGCTCCGGACAATACTGGTGAAGTTCTATCATGCTGCTGGCCTTTGGAATACTTTTGGCAGCATAAGCAAAAAGGCTACAAGATTGCAAATGCTGTTGCGGATCTTGCACTTAGATTAAAGACTTTGCTGGAAAACTGAGCAGCTTTAAGCACGGTTTTGTAAAAATATTGGCGTGGTGTTTTTGCAGCCGATCACGGGTTTAGATGCGGTATTGTTATTCAAAAACTTTTGTCTGAGGTCAGCTGCTTTGTCTTTCGCCGCTACAACAGCGAGGCAAACTGCAGTTAAGTATGAATTTCCCTCTTTATACACCAGATTTTTTGGTCCTTTACCTGGCCTTTTATCACTTAAGTTTATTATTACGAGCACTGACCCAATAAACACACAGCAGCAAAACACCGATAAAAGCACTGGCCAATATAAAAGTAGAAGTGAACGCCGCTTCCAGCTCTTGCCTGGTCGACACTGCTATATTTTCAGTGGGTAATTGCGAGGCGAACACTCCTACCATCATTGAAGCGCCTGTCATCAGACCTAAGTTTTTAACCAGATTCAGCACGCCTGATGCCAATCCCTTTTCGTTTTGTGCTGCGCCAGACATGACATAGCTATGATTAGAGGTCAGAAACATCTGACGCCCTGGAGTCAGAACGAACAGTGCGGCAATGTAGCCGGCTAGACCAAATAAAATGGGTAAGAATGCAAAACAAAGTATGCCGATGAACATGCACGAAAGTCCTAAAAACATAACCCGTTTTGCACCAATCAAATCGACAAGTTTTCCGGCAGGGTAGCCTGAGCATGCCGATAAAAACGGACCTATAGCCATCAGGATGCCAAGGTCCAATCCAGATACGCCGAAGCGATAAGTCAGAAAGTAGGGGCCTATGACTAATGTTGACATGGCCACCAGATCAACGAAAAAATTTGCCGCCAATGTAACATTGCGTAACTTGTTATGAAAAAAAGTCAGTTTGATTAATGGAGCCTTACACTTGTGCTGACGAATCAAAAAAAGGGTAAACACTAGTGCTGCACCTGCTAACAGCATAAGGTTTGATGTCGTCAGCATAGGGCTGTGTAACGTCATAGACAATGCATACAGCAAACAAGCCAACCCAAGCAGCAGCGTACCTAAAAAATCGTAGTCTTTATAGCGACCAGATAATTTGAGTAAAGCATTGGGAATAAAGAGCGCATTCAAACTGAAACTAACGCAGCCCAGAGCGAACATTGTCCAAAATATCGATTGCCAGCCAAATATCTCTAATAAGAATCCACCAACCACAGGCCCAAGGGCAGTGCCTATTGCTGCTGTTGTGCTCAACAAACCCATAGCGGAGCCTATTTTTTTAGGTTGGGCGGAGCTGGCCAGTGCCAGGGTTTGTGACAGGAGCAAGGCTGCGCCAAGCCCCTGAATCATTCTCGCAGCAACCAGCATCGATAAATTAACTGATATTGCACACATGAATGAGGCTACTGAAAAAATGCCAATACCCAAAAGAAGCAAAGGTTTTCTGCCGAAAATATCACCAAGCACAGCTGCACCAATAATAAAAGTAACAACCGAAACTAAGTAGGATATGACAAGCCAACTTACCGACGAGATCGAAGCGTTAAAACTGTGGGCCAGGTCGGGCAATGCTACATTTGTGATACTCACACCCAGAGTTGGCATCAATAGTGCGCAGGCAAGACTAAATAAAGTGGTTTTTGACGACGACTTGTTTTGCTCCTGGTCTTGGTGCGATTTCTCCAGTTCTTTAGTCATCTTCAGCTCCCGAATAGTCAACAAGCAACTGGCCTGATTGCGCAATTGTCAAAGTTTTTGTACTGTACTACTTCAAGTCAACTTTAAGTCAAGGCCAGGATTATGGGTTTAATAGATATTTCAAAACTATCGAAAAAGTCGGGACTACCAGCATCAACCATCCGGTATTACGAAGAAAAAAAACTCATCAAATCAATTGGTAGGAATGGTCTAAAGCGGATTTTTGATACTTATGTGTTTGACCAACTAGAGTTCATTGCCCTGGGACAACGAGCAGGATTTTCTCTTGAAGAAATACAGTCGATGTTTACAACGAAAGGGCAGTTCGAAGTAAATCGGCAAAGCCTGACGGCAAGAGCAAACGAAATAGCACAACGTGTTAAGCAACTTGTGGCTATACAGCGATGCCTCGAGCATGCAGCAAAATGCACCGCAGAAAAGCACAGTGAATGTCCTAAGTTTCAAAAACTCTTAAGAGTTGCAGGCAAGTATCAGGCGCGAGAGCACAAAACTAGTAAAGCGGCCCCGGTCAAGCGTGATTAACAACGCTTGACCGGACCATAAACGCCAGTTTTAAGATGCAAATCTAATCATGCGGCCTTGTTCAATTTCTTTTTTAAAGTCTGTGCTGGTCAGTCGAAATTGAATAAAACCTTCAGTTAGGCAGCGAGTGTCATGAATATCACCAGGCAAAAACACCCTGCATTGTCCACTTCGCATGACGTCTGAACCTCTGGAAACCAACTTCGTTTCGCCCTTGGCAGAGGTTATTAATTCAAATGTCGTCATTGCTATTTCGCCGGAATAGACAGCGTAAAAAACCCAACCCGCACCATGATCGTGTGGATGCCTATAGGTGCCTTGCTCTTCACTGTGTGCCAGCAAAATAAATCCATGGTCAGGATCTCTGTATAGCTCTTTTGCCGCAGGTCGTTGTTCCAGAATATCCTTCAGCCATAGCTCATCAGGCGAGCTCTTTGTCAGGTCTGCCAGCAGTTGTCTGACCGCTTCAACTGTTTCGCTGTTAAGTCCGGTCCAATGCTGCTTCACCTCAGAAATAAAGGTCTCTAATGCAGTTTTCTTCATTTCATTACCTCCTAAGTTCAACTGTCCTGAGCAGCTTACGACTTCAAGTCAACTTGAAGTCAAGCCTGGAGTTGCTTTTTTTAAGACGCCAAGTGAAGGGCTGCAAAAAACACAAGAATTTGGCGAAGCAGCAGGAATCTATGCCAAGAGTTGGAATTACAACTAAAGCTGGTTAGTGCTTGCATCGAATGTTGACCTTGTGATCTTCGGCTTCTTCAGACCGCTGCCCGGAAGTGCCACCACCAATGTCTACAAACTGTATCACCACAGCGTCAGTACTTTTGCCTCCGCCACTGGAAGGGTTGAGGAGGCCCAGACCACTGAGTACCGAAAAAGGGTGTATTTGCGTATTGTTTGTGTGGACTTTCCGCTGTCCTACTTATTTATCCACATCAATGGGAAAGATAATGTTTCACTGCCCAAGCCCACAACAACCCAGCCTGAATCGTGTTGTAGTATGACCAGCTCGCCTTGTCGAATCTCTGTATCTCTGGTTTTAGACTGCCATTAAGGTTAAAGCTGTGGCAAACCCGGCAGTTTGTTTGCCATTAAAAAAAAAGCAAAAAACTACAGACAGGGGTTAGATAATGCATAAACGTAACGCACTTTCGCTTGCGATAGCCATGGCATGCGTTTTTTCCGCCGCCGCGCAGCAAGCAGACGTCACTAATAGCAACAGCAACACTGCAGCGGCCACATCAAAGGCCGTTGCCAATGACACCGAGCTGGAAGTCATTTCAGTCACGGCCACCAAACGCAAAACTAAACTGATGGAAACCCCAGTGGCTATTTCAGCCCTGAGTGAAGCTCAACTGCAACAAAATGGCGTGAATAATGTGGTGGATATCGCCAATTTAGTGCCAGGTCTGGACATTGCCGTCTCTTCTGAACAGGCGGCTCCGGTTATTACCATGCGTGGTATCCGTTCCACCAACATCACCGAACTGGGCGACCCTGCGGTGGGGGTGCATCTGGACGGTATTTATTCGCCACGTATGCAGGGCGCTTTGGCGCTGATGTACGACGTAGAACGGGTTGAAGCTTTGCGTGGCCCACAAGGTACTTTATTTGGCCGTAACTCTACAGTCGGTAGCATTAACGTACTGACCGCCAAGCCCGATTTAAGTAACACCTTTGGTAACCTGAATACCGAGATGGGTAAATTTAATGCCAAAAGTGTCGGCGGTATGTTTAACCTGGCGGTGTCTGACGATTTTGCCGTGCGTTTTTCCGGCAAAGGCTTAAAACGGGACTCTTATGTTGAAGGCTACTTCGACCCGAACCAATACGACACCCGTTATTTACCAGCTGGTGTGTTA
>NZ_JAIWOI010000044.1 GCF_020217005.1 Rheinheimera sp.
GACGCTCCGGTTATTGCCGAAGGCTCCTATCAGGGCATAGGCCAAACTTTAACCCAGCGCGAAAACTGGTGGATAGATGCGGCAGGTACAGATCCTGAAGCGCAAAAAGTGCGGGCTTTAACCGCTGCGGATAAAAGCGATTTTTACAATAACGCCAATGAACATTCATTCCGCGTCAGCACCTTGTGGGAACCTGCTGCAGGTAATTTCTCTAACCATACGGTGTTCCAGTATTACAAAAATGACAGTGCCGGCTCAGTGGATATGGTCAACTGTGACAAATTGCGTGGCAGATCAACAGAAATGGGGGGCGACTGTTCTAACTTTTTACCCAGCGACAATACCTATCAGGCTGTTGTGAACGTGCCGGGTAAGCTGGAGCTGGATATCACCTATCTGCGCAACACCTTAAACTATGAACTGACCGACGAGTTAGATCTGGTCTGGTTGGCAGGTTATGAGGATATGAAGCGCCAATCGGCTCAGGATATTGAGACGGGGCTGGATGTGTGGGACGGCGCTATGTTTTTCCTCGATGGCACTGGAGCACGTTCTTACTCCACTGAGCTGCAGTTGCAGTCGGATGAACTGGGTGATTTAGTCTGGATAGCTGGTGTAAACCTGTTCCATGAAAAAACCACCACAGTGGGTTATTACGACAACCCTATGGATGACAAGGCATTTTGGGACCAGCCCGACCGCTCTACCGACGCTTTGGCTGTGTTTGGTCAGGCAACGTACAACTTAAGTTCTGATTTGCACCTGACCCTGGGTTATCGCTTCAGCGACGAAACCAAAGAAGACGTAGGTGGCCGTACTTTACGTTGTTCCAATGCCGATGGTTGTGCACCGGGCTGGTATAACCGTACAGTCTTATCCAATTTGCCAACCAATGCATTTGAAGATCCGTCTATCTATAAATCCTCTTTTGCCAATGACAATAAAGGCAGCTGGCGCAACCACGATTTCCGCTTAGGTCTGGATTATGATCTGACGGAAAACACTATGGTCTACGGTTATGTGGCCTCAGGTTTTAAAGCTGGTGGCATAGGTGACGTATTCGAAGTGGTCAATGACAGAACAGGTCAGGTACAACGTATTGAAACCCAGTTTGACCCTGAACAAGTGGTGACCTACGAGCTGGGCACAAAAACCAGCTTGTTAGACAACTCACTGAACTTGCAAGCTGTGTTTTTCTATACCGACTACACAGATATGCAGTATGCCTCAGTAGGTTCTGTTGGCACTGTGGAACGACTGGCTCCGGTCGAAAACCCGGATGGCAGCCCTGTGCTGGATGCCAATGGTCAGCCTGTGCTTGATTACCGCAATATGCCGGTGGTGGCTTACTACACCCAAAACGTGCCGGGTTCGACCATCAAAGGTTTAGAACTGGAATTTGACTGGAAGCCGTACCCAGCTGGCCGTATCAATGGTTATGTCACTTACACGGACGCCGAGGTGACTGAAGACTGGATCACCAAGTGGGATTACGACCCGGAGTATTTGTTTGGTTTGTCTTATGAAGAGTCGATTGACCCGGAAAACGACAGGCTAACCACCAACCTCAAAGGCAATCAACTGGCGATGGTACCCAAATACACCGCCAACTTAAGCTACACCCATAGCTTTGATTTGGGCAGTTACGGTTTTATCCATGGTTGGTTTAACTTAAGTTGGAAAGATAAGTCCTACAACACCATCTGGAACGTGGACAGACATCTGGACGATATGGACTTTGCAGTGTCTGACGAAGCCGTTGCTTACATAGACGATCGCAGAGACGCCCATACCTTTGCCAATGCTTCACTAAAATATGAGCCTGTGGGTCAGCTATGGTTTGCTGAGGTTTTTGTCAGCAACGCCACAGACGAAACAGTGCAGCAATGGAGTAATACAGGCAAAGGCTTCCCGAAAGGCAGTTTTAATATGCCAAGGTATTACGGTGTACGCGCAGGCTTTAATTTCTAAGCTTTCTTACTAATGCAGAAACCGCTCCGTCGTACTGAGCGGTTTCTTTTTATCCGGCGTTTCACAGCAGATTGGGTGGTGCGCCGTGACCACGCGAAGGAACCTATTGATGATCAGTACCAGGATCACTAAATCTCTCAATAAAAACCGCAACAAAAAGCAAAGTCTGGCTGTGCTGAGTTTCATACTGGCTGCTACCTCAGCTCAAGCCACAGCAAGTCAAAGCGGGGCCACTGCAGAGACAAAAACTCAACCTGCTGCAGTGCAGTGGCCTTTTGTTAATACCGGCTTAAAACGCGACCCGGAACTGGAAAACATACTGGACCAGATCCTGGCGCGCATGACTCTGCAGCAAAAAGTGGCGCAGATGATCCAGCCGGAAATTGGCTATTTGTCCGTCGCGCAAATGCGTAAATACGGCTTTGGTTCTTATCTCAACGGCGGCAATACTGCACCTTATGGTCGAAAACAAGCGACAACGGACGTCTGGTTAAAATATGCCGACGAAATGTATGAAGCTTCGGTGGATGCCAGCCAGGACGGTAGCCGGATCCCAACCATTTGGGGCACAGACGCTATGCATGGCCACAGCAATGTCTATGGCGCCACTTTGTTTCCACACAATATTGGCTTAGGTGCAGCCCATGATCCGGAATTGATCCACCGTATTGGGGTAGCCACAGCCAAAGAAGTCGCAGCTACAGGTATTGAATGGAGTTTTGCCCCTACGGTCGCCGTAGTGCGGGATGACCGCTGGGGCCGCACTTATGAGAGTTACTCTGAAGATCCGGCCATAGTCAAAGCTTATGCTGGCCAGATGGTGTCGGGCTTACAAGGCACTTTGGGCAAAGATTTTCTGCAGGGTTTTGGCCGTATTGCTACAGCCAAACACTTTGTGGGTGATGGTGGTACTGAAAAAGGTATAGACCGTGGCGACACGCTGATTGACGAACAAGGCCTGCGTGATATTCACGCCGCAGGTTATATGACAGCTATTGCAGCTGGTGTGCAGTCAGTGATGGCGTCCTTTAATAGCTGGAATGGTGTGCGTTTGCATGGTCATCAGTACCTGCTGACCGAGGTTTTGAAAAACCAAATGGGGTTTGATGGCTTTGTGGTCAGTGACTGGAACGCCCATAAATTTGTGGAAGGTTGTGATTTAGAGCAGTGTGCCGGCGCTATTAATGCCGGTGTCGACGTACTGATGGTGCCAGAGCACTTCGAAGCCTTTTACCACAATACCATTCGTCAGGTAGAGCAGGGCATTATTCCGCAAGCACGTATTGATGATGCGGTGCGTCGCTTTTTACGGGCAAAAATTCGCTGGGGTTTGCTGTCGCGTGGTAAACCGTCCAGCCGGCTTGAGTCCGGAGCAAATGCGGTATTTAACAGTCAGGCGCATAAAGACTTAGCTCGGGACGCTGTACGTAAGTCGTTGGTGCTGCTGAAAAATAACCAGCAGATATTGCCGTTGTCGCCGAAAAGCCGGGTGCTGGTGGCTGGCGATGGTGCTGATAACATTGCTAAACAGGCCGGTGGCTGGAGTGTGTCCTGGCAGGGCACAGACAACACCAATGCCGATTTCCCTAATGCCACGTCGATCTACCAGGGCATACGTCAGCAGGTGGAAGCCGCAGGTGGTCAGGTGGAATTGGCTGTCGATGGTGACTACCGCAAAAAACCAGATGTCGCGCTGGTGGTGATAGGTGAAAAACCTTATGCCGAATGGTTTGGCGATATTCAGCAACTGGAATACCAGCATGGCGACAAGACTGATTTAGCCTTAATTAAAAAGTTAAAACAGCAGGGCATTCCGGTAGTCACTGTGTTTTTAACTGGCCGTCCTTTGTGGACCAATAAAGAGATCAACGCCTCCGATGCTTTTGTCGTGGCCTGGTTACCAGGTTCAGAAGGGCAAGGTGTGGCGGACGTGCTGCTGGCCGATAATGCAGGCAAAGCCCGTTATGATTTCCAGGGCAAGCTAAGTTTTTCCTGGCCGAAGTACGATCACCAATTTGTATTGAATAAAGGCGATGCGAATTATGACCCCTTATTTGCATACGGCTACGGCTTAACTTATGCCGACAAGAAAGACCTGGGCCAATTTACAGAACAAGGCTCCAAAGTTGCAGTCGCTGGCAGTGATGATGGTATACAGCCACTTTTTGTCCGCAATTTAGCTGCGGATATGGCCTGGGTGCTGTCTGACAACAGCACTGGCAACAGCGCTGCGCAAAACGCCACTTTGATTACTACTCCTTATGGTGTGAGTGCAGACGGCACAAGCCTGGCGATGCAATCGGTCAACTTGTCCTATCAGGAAGACGGTCGACAGCTGCGCTGGAATAGTGCGGCCAAAGCTTCAGCCAGCCTGCGGTATCTGAAGCCTGTGGCTGCCAGCGATTTCAGCAAAGCCAAAGCCCTGCGTCTGAGCTTGCGGGTTGATCAGCAAGTGCCGGCGGAACTGAACCTGGGCGTGCTCTGTGATCAGCAAGGACTGTGTCAGCGTGAGCTGTCGCTGGTTAAAGCTCTGACACCGTTAAAAGCCGGAGTATGGCATACTGTCGAGGTGGCGCTGGATTGTACGGATAATTCCAGGCTAAAACGCGTATCAGATGCTCTGATCTTTAGCTCCAGCGGGCAACATAGCCTGGCTGTGGCTGAGATGGTGCTGACTGCACAACAGAGTGCAGCAGCCAATGGCACTGTGCAGATCAGTTGCGCCAACTGACCTGTCCGATCACAGCAAAATGGTGAATAACAGTGAATAAATAAAAAGTGGTGTCGGCAGCGGCACCATTTTTTGTTTCTTTCGAAGTGGAAAAACATAGTGTTGCAATCATTAAGTCGTAATCAATTGTTCTGGCTCTGTCAATGTGGCGGCTGGGCTGTGTATGCTTTACTGACAGCTCTGATGATCAAAATTCCCAGCCAGGAACCCTGGCAAGTGGGCCTGCCGCATCTGTTATTGGATACCAGCTTTGGCTTTCTGCTCACCCTGTTGTTAAGAAACTGGTACCGCCGCAGCAGTACCAGGCAGGTGAAGGAAAAAATTCTGCTGCATTTGCCAGTGATTTTACTAAGCTGCCTGGTTTGGACTCAGTGGAAATGGCAGACGCTGCAGTGGTTGTATGGCCAGTTCTGGCAAGCCATGACCTGGTTTGACTTTGGTACCTGGAACTCGGCTTCTTTAACCATGTTATTGACCTGGACAGCCTTGTATTACGCTTCCAAAGCTATCTTTGAAACCATGCAGCAGCGACAAAAAGCGGCTGAGGCCATTCATTTAGCCAAAGAAGCCCAGTTAAAAATGCTGCGTTATCAGCTCAATCCACATTTTATGTTTAACAGCATTAACTCCATTTGCACCTTAATTTTAAAGCAGGACAATCAGCACGCCGTGTCTATGCTGGAAAAGCTGTGTGATTTGTTGCGTTACAGCCTATACACAGACCCTTTAGCCAAAGTGACAGTGGCGGAAGAAATTCACATTTTACAAACCTACTTTGACGTCGAACAGTGCCGCTTCAGAAACAAACTGAATGTGTCCATAGTGGCGGACGATGAGGTGAAGAACCTGCTGGTGCCTTCGCTATTGCTGCAACCTCTGGCAGAAAATGCCGTGAAACATGGCATGAAAATGTCGCAGCAAAGTTACGCTATTTCGGTCAGCTTTAGTCAACAGAATGGCCAGCTGCTGATCCGCATGCTGGACAATGGCTGTGGCTTTAGCCCCCAGCCAGAAAGCGGCACGGGCGGCCCATCTGCCGGTATAGGCCTGCACAATTGTGAAGAACGTTTAGCGCTGATTTACCCCAACCAAAGCACCTTAAGTTTTGGTAACAGGGAGCAAGAGGGCGCCTGGGTTCAAATCAGCATTCCAAAAGAATTAGCGGGCGGCCAACAAGGTGAATAATCTGAGCATCATTAATACGCTGATCGTAGACGACGAACCAGCCGCCATTGAAGGCTTGCGACTGAGGCTGGCAGCTTTTCCGCAGATCCGGGTGATAGCCGAGGCCCACAGTGTTGCTGAAGCGGTTCGTAGCATTGACGCGCAAATGCCTGAGCTGATTTTTCTTGATATCGAAATGCCAGAGCAAACAGGCTTTGACCTTATTCGCCAGTTGCAGCCCGAACAGTGTCCGGCCATCGTTTTTGTCACGGCCTTTCATCAACATGCGGTGAAAGCTTTTGAAGTGCGGGCTCTGGATTACTTATTAAAACCTGTGAAAGCTGATCGATTAGCAGAAGCTATAGCCAGAGTGAGCGAACTGAACGCCGTTCGCGCTGACAAAGCGCAACTGCTTTCAGCTGTGGCCGACATCACGCAAACTGAAAGCGCAAGCCTTGAGCAGAATACAGTGCAGAGCTCGCTGCAACACAACGAAACTGACGCAGACACCGGGGCCAATCAATCACAATACTGCATAGAACGTCAGAAACTGGTGATCCAGGACGGCCGCAACCCGATTCAGCTGATTCCTTATCAGGACATTATCTGGATAGACGCCGCCGGTGACTATATGTGCGTGCATACCCAAGCCGAAACCCATGTAATGCGGGCCAGGCTCAAAAGCCTGATCGACGAGCGCCTGCCCGATGTGTTTGTCCGTATTCATAAATCGACAGTTGTGAACCTGAGCTATATCGAAAGCCTGCAACCGCTGAGTAACTCTGAATACAAGGCTATTTTACTCAATGGCAAGGTGCTTAAAGTAAGCCGCACTTATGCCAGAGCGCTAAGACAGAGGTTATTGGGGTAGGGGGCGGCGCTCTGTAGTTTCTTTTGTTGCAACTTAAATCTAACAAAAAAATTACAGATGACAACAAAGCGAAAATCAGCGAGCATGGAGTCTTTCACACACAGGGACTACTTCATGAACTTTAAACTGGCGTTTCATTACCTGAGTTACCTGCAGTACCCATTGATGTTCACTGCTCTCTACTTTGCTTTTAGCCCCTATCTGGCAGGTTTTGCTGCACTAAAAGCCAACCCGTCGATCATTTTTACCAGCCTCAACACAGCGCTGATTTTTATGGGCCTTGGCATCAGTTTCTCGTCCTTACAGGACACCACAAAAATGCAGAACACCTTGTCACAAAACATCTGGCAAAACCCCGCTAAAGGTAAACTGATGATCTGTCTTATGTGCCTGATGATTCTGGTGTTTTTGCTGCTGGGTTTAGTCGGCTACTTTTACAGCGCCCCTGGTATTCTGAAAGACTTATCGGTTGGCACCATAGTCATGGCCCTTGGCATGTTCGGTTTTCTAAAAGCCGCCATAGAGATTTTTGAGCATCATCGACTGGATAAAAACAGCCTGTAGGAGGGCTGCTTTTTACTGTAAAAAGCACTGTAATTTGAAGGCTAGGTCACTAGCCATCACTGGCCTTGATAGGGTTATTAAACTGCCTGATAACGCCCTGGCAGGAGCCAGCAGTGCGCTTAGCTGCTGCTTTAGATAGTACGAAAATAATCGTTTGACCAGGGCAATATACTTAGAGCACTTTGCCCACAGACGAACCTATAGTTACACCAAAGCTCATGATAACAACAGCAGCAACAAATGCTGCTAATACGACTAGGCCCACCTTCTGAGTTTTAGGCACTGAGTTCCACCAGGTTTTAAATTGATTCATTATGTGCTCTCCCTAAATAATTGAACTTGAAATTACTCAGCTATAACGCTTGGTTATATCGATGCAGCTGTCTGGCGCAGGCTGTTCCGTTCCAGTCAGGCGTTTTATGGTTGAAACGCAATGAAGCAAGATGTCAGGTGTTGGTAGTCTCGTGAACTGAGCCAGACATATACCTTACACACAAAGCCAGGATTGACGCAAATGTAGGCCCAAAGTCAAATAGTGCTAGCTCTGCAAAAGGACAATAACACAGCCCCAATAGTCCGGCTTTGACCATTGGTGCTGGGCGTATTACTGATAAAGCGCTATTAACTCGTTAATTTTTCTGCGCATTGGGCCAACAACACCGGATTGGTTGGCCAGAATAACAACCACAAACCCCTTATCAAGGTGAATATCTAACCTGCTATCGACCCCCAAATAAGCCCCGCTGTGGCCCACGATGCGATTGTCCGGCTTGCCACCCACAGCAAAGCCATAACCATACCAGGGGGCAGAATTAAACTCTGTTTTGGCTGAATAAGCTTGCTCCGTCAGTGCTTTGCCCAGCAGTTTGAATTCGGTCAGTGCCAACGCGAATTGGTATAAATCGTCAATGGTGGAAAAGCCGCCACCAGCCGGGCTGCCTTTAATTTCTCTGGTGTACACACTGTCGACCCAGTCGTCGCTGTGCATCCGTTTTAAATAGCCAGAGGCTATGTTTTCTGTGGTCGAATCAAGTTCAAAACTGCCCGAACCAGGCATGTTGGCTTTGTCGTAGATGTGCTTCTGGATATAGTCGTAGTAGCTTTCACCGCTTACTTTTTCAATCACTAAGCCCAGCATCAGCATGCCGGAATTGCTGTAACGGTTTTGGCTGCCCGGCGTAAATAACAGTTCCGACTTGGCAATCAAGGGTTTATACCCGGCTAAGTCTCTGTAGATCTCTTTATTGCTTTGAATAAACTCATCATTAAAAAAATTGCCCAAGCCTGAGGTATGAGTCAGTAGGTGCCGGATAGTGATAGCCTCGGCATGTTTCATTGGCAGCCAGCTTTTATCGACGAACTGGATCAGTTTGTCATCAAACTTCAGCTTGCCTTGTTCAATCAGCTGCAAGGCCGCAATAGCGGTAAACATTTTGTTCATCGACGCTAATGAAAATCGGGTATCCACAGTGTTTTTCACTTTCCAGCGCCTGTCAGCAAAACCCACGGCGTCTTTAAAGATCACCTCTTTGCCTTTGGCCACCAAAACAGCACCAGAAAATGCGTCATGACTGGCTAAGTTGTTGAGAAAGCCTGAAAGCTCCTGTGCAAACTCCCTGGCGGATACCGGCGTTTTGGCTTGGTCAACCGCACCAGCAGAGAGGAACTCAAAGTAGTTTATTTTGTGCGGTTCTTGTGGCTCTTTGTTAATGGTCAGGTTGTATTTAAATTGATTGTTCCCGGAAATCACTTCAAACACATCATTGCCATCAGCGTCTGGCAGGGTTTTGACAAAGGTCAGTTTGCCATAGGTGGCCTGGTCGCCCAGAAACATATCCACCTGAGCATCAAGGCCATAAGTGTCGAGCTGGCTCTTTGCCATATGCTCGCTAAGGTACTGAATAATTTGAGCCCGCTTGCCCTCGTTAAACATCTGGATAAAGGCAGGCTCGACTTGACTGCCTGCACACAAAGGTAAAGACCAGATAAAAACCGACAACCACACTACATATGCTTTCATTAACGCCCCTTGTCTTTTTTAAGAATGATGCAAATACACGGCCCCCGCAGTCAGCGCTGCGGTTCAGGCTTAGTTTCCAATTAAGGTTGGCACAACAATGAAGGAGTTCGGGTAGCGGCTTTACAACACAGCGTCCGCAGGTAGATGCAATTCCCTTTGCTTGTGAAACCTGATGTTAAATATTCTGCAACAGAACAAAAACAAATCTATCAGCAAACTTTTGCTTTGAAAACAGCTTGTTGTCAGAAAACCGAGTGCCTGATAATCCTGCTGTTTCTGCTGCTGGGTTTGGTCGGCTACTCTTACAGCGGCCCTGGTATTCTAAAAGACTTATCCGTCGGCACCATTGCACTGGCGCTTGGTATGTTCGGTTTTCTATACGCCGCCCTAGAGATTTTTGAGCACAATCGGCTGGATAAAAACAGCTTGTAGCTGAAGGGGTTATATTCTGTCGCAGCGACAATCCGTATGGAGTCTGGACTGGCGCTGCGACTTATATTTTGATTGGTTTTAAGGACGGCTTTGAGCGAATTGCGGTTGTTCACTACATTGGATTTCGAATAAAACGAATGTCGGCTTTGCAGTTAAACGAATTTATCGCAGACCACAAGCGGGCAAGCGCACTATCGCTCAATTAAAAGAAGAGGTGAAACACTGGCATCAGAAATACATCCAATCG
>NZ_JAIWOI010000045.1 GCF_020217005.1 Rheinheimera sp.
GTTATAACACTGAATAGGGCAAGACAAAATGACCTGTAATGTGACATTTAGCTGTACAACAGAGTATTTAGCATGTTTGCTACAGTTGAACTACAACCTTTGAGCCCGTATCATTCATTACAAATGAGATAGAATTTGTAGATTGATCGTAAGAAAGCTTAGTTTCATCTTCATACCTCCAGCGCCCCCACTCTTGGGTATCGTTCATCCACCCAGCCCATGCAATAGAACCATTAGACATATCGCAAACATAGCTCCATCTAGTATTATCGACGTTTCGGGTGTATCTAACATAGGTTAATCCATCTTGATTTTTGTAATTCTCGATAATACTTGTTGGTTTCCCAAATATCTCTCCAATGTAAGCCTTACATACTTTTGCCATTTCATTTTGGGAAAGTGTTTTAGAATTACCTGATGAGTTACCTCCCCCGAATAAGACTGAAAAGATAACAATCCCAACCAAAGCGGCTCCAATCATTGCTAGCCCTGACATCCGTTCCTTAACTTCTAAAGGAGCTGGAGTCAGCCGAGAGTGCTTTATATATTTCAAGAAAGCGTCAGTTCCACATTTGAGAGTTAAAAAGCCTTGGGATGAAAATTTTATAGTAAAAACTGTGTAGTACTTGTCTGAGTCTAACGAGGTAATGCTTGAGGCTGAATTAAGATTAATCGACTTTGTTTTAAAGATAGAGTCACTACCAAATAGAATTTCAGGCCCATCTAAAGATACAAAATTTACTTCTTTTCCTATCTCAACAATATTTGTATCTACTACTTCAGCTCTTATAGCCATAGCGAAAAAATCCCTCTGTCAACACAAATCCTAAGTGTTCTATAGCATGGACCACGGGCAAACGTATATAGTGTCATTTTTGAGAGATGACTACAAAGTGAAAAATATCAACTAAATTTACCGCCAGTTGCACTTTCATGTAACCACCAGTTTCAGCAATTATCCATTTTATTGAGCGTCAGTTCAGAGCGAATTGAGGACATTAATGCAGCTTTCACTAATTACTGCACAGAATAAATTCTCTGCTAAACGGCCAATTTTAACATGCATAAAAGATGCAACGGGAAAGCATCCTGTGAATAGTTTCGTTAGTCCCTTCTATCGTAATGGTATTTTTGAGCGTGAAATGATCGGCTTTGGTATATTTGACCTTTTACATAGCAACATTATTGTTTTTTCAGCTAGTTCAAAGTTATTTTTCGCACCTATGACAACTTCAGATATAGGCAAATGCCACTCAGTCCTCTGTGCTGATGGACAAATATCAAGTTCCATGTAGGGAATTACCCCTCCATCACCAAGCCTGAATTGTATGGGTTGCGGCCCTTCTTCTGATTTATCCTGATTTGAATAAATTGCACGCCATTCTTTCTCCTCTGAAAACGCACGGTCTTTAAATCGACACGCCATATTTCTTAGAACATTTGCGGCCCAGCGAGCTGCATAACCAATTAACAATTCTTCCAATTCAGGACTTTCATCTCGAGTAGATTTTGTGCACTCTAAAATCCATTGAAGTTGGCTGCGTATCAACTCAACTTGTTCTACTTCCTCATACACAACTTTTTTAATTTCTATTTTAACAAAAGGAAACTTTCGTTTTTGTCGGAATAGTTGATGATGATCTAACTTTATAGCGTAACCTTTCCCGTAGTCACCATAACCTTTCCACTGACTTAAAAGGTCTCCTTCCTCCGAAAAGCACGCGATATATATTTCTCCATTGTATTTATAAATTTCCTCCTTGGTTTCATTAAGAATTGATTGAGAAAAAGCACACTGCACTTCGGTATGTAACTCATTAACTATGGTCTCCGCCAGCTCCAAACCATGCTTCACCTCCCTTGAATCATTAAGAAATTCAGATTCCGTTGCCCAAAACTTGTTTGAACTTAAAATGCCCAGTAAGCCAGCTGAATTGGTATAGTGATACAAACCTCCTAAATGATTCATAAGATCAGTTTCATCAAATCGTAAATCTTTTGAAACAACTTTTTTCCAGTATGCGAGCAATTGCTCTTCATAGGTATCTCTAATATCCATTTGTTAAAATACCTCTTACATTTTGGGATTAGCAGGGTATTAGATTAAATTTTAATAAATCAAAAATCGATATGTTTTGTCTGTAGGGATAAACATTAAATAAGATTGCTACAGCACAAAGCTGGTATCAGCTCATGCTGAGTACACAACAAACAAGACAATATCCCGAGAATCATTTTGGATTTCGTTTAAAAGTCAGCTTTTGGCACAAAGTGACGATACCTAAGATCTCAGTAAACAGTCGGGCAACTGCGTTAGCAGACCCTGTGAGGGTAATTGCGGGATTTCGATAAGCCAATAATTTGGCTTATCGCCGCAAGAACGCCCTTTGCTCTGCAAAGGGCCGGAAGCCAAACAACACACTTCGCTGCCTACACGGATGTATTCACGGCGGGTCTGCGTTGTAGTTGACCGCACTGTTTGAGTCGAATCTCAACTGGTACCTTTTTAAGGCTAATACAGCTTTTGGCACAAAACAACGTCAGCAAAGCTGACGCCATTTCTAAGGTATAAACCGCCCTTATAGCTCCAACAAAATTTTTGACGCCCAATCGCGACTGGCGATTTGTTTATCTTGCGGGAAACCCGGCAGCACTAAAGTGCCATCGGTATTCGCTGTTATAGAAAGCGGTTTTTGCCATTGCCCATTGATTGGATCGAACCATATCAAGCTATAGCTTTTACCTGGCAAGAAGCCTTTTAACTCTGGCAGCACCGCTTTGTTTTCAAAATACAGCAGGGCGAAGTCCTTGTCTTTAGTGCGCATCATATAAGACCAACCATCCAGCCCATCGTCCGGGCTGCCCGGGGCTTTACGCACCGAAAGATCCTCTGAGGCTAAATCTAAATCCTGATAGCGGCGGCCTTCTGACAATACAAAGGCCTGCAGATGCTGCATATAGCTGGCGGATCCATACTTTAACGCATCCCAAAACTGTGGCCTGGCACCTGCCGGTTCTCCGGTTGAGGTCAAATCATAAGCCGCAGTGCCATGCACATGGCCAGACAAAGCGCCCGATAGCACAGAACCATACATTTGGGCGCGGGCAAAATAATTATCCCGTGCTGAATTGGCGGGCGGCTCTTCACCTGCGGGTTTATTAATTTCGTGCAGCCAGCCGGTGTAATAAGGTTCGAAATTAATAGTGGGATAAGCCGGAGTCAGCTTAAATTGGGTTTCCAGCGCGGCACCCACTCGATGATCCCGTGGCTTATTGCCCACGCTATGCATAGTCAGCCAGGGCACTTGCCCGGCATGGCCAAAGGCGTCATAAGTCGAACGGTCAATCAGCACTGTCACCGGCTGGTTAAAAGGCGGTGGGCCGTATTTTTTTAAGTGATACGTCAGCGCTTCGTTAAATTGGGCCGCAGTCAGGCTGAAGTCTTTGGGGATCCAATCCAAATGAATACCGCTAAACACCAGGTTATTGGCACCATAACGCGCAATTAAATATTGGGTGTAGCGGGCAAAACTTTCATTAAAATCAAAGTAGGCATGCCAGGACGGGCCTACGTCGCGGCGCACAGTTTCCAGCAGCGGCACAAAACCTTGTTGCGACAAATACTGCATTTTGCGGTCCAGGCTTTGGAAATAGGCCGGGTTGATGCGGTTAAAGTCCGACACGCCTTTATGCTGTGCCGACATCGCAAAGGGTAAATGGCCGTATTCGTCGCGCATACTTTTGGCGGTAAAAGAACCCCAATAACTGACGCCACCCGAGGCATCTGTGCCTTGTTCGCTTGCAACGTCGTAGCCAAATTTTTCCCAGGCATTGCGCAGGTAAACGCCATTGTGATCGGCATAGGTGCTGGGGTTTAGATCGGCATCCCAATTGGGGAAAGCGGCAATCATACTGACCGAGTTAAAGCCCTGTTGCTTGCGATACGTGACTGCATCTTCAAAACCAATACCAGGGCCTGGTTGGTAATCCGCTGAAGTGGCGGCGCCACGAAATGGCAAGCGCCAGGTACTGGCTGCCAGCCAGGTATCACCGACCATAAAAAAGGGGGTGCCATCGGCATATTCAAGAGCATGGCCGTTTGGTGATACCCGGACAAAACCTTGCCGGTTTGGGTTTTGTTGTTTTTCAGCCGCTGTCCATGCCACAGCAGTAAAGGTGCCAGAGTGGCCATTTAAACCCGCATCATCCGGCTGGTTAGACGCACTTTGCCAGGTCCATTGACCGGGCGCTGTTGCCACCACCCGCACTACAAACCTGTTATCGCCATCCCAAAAGCCATACACCCGTTTATCAAAACCTGGCCCTTTTAGCTGCACCCAGAGATCAACCTCGGTGTAATAATTGGCATAAGGTTTGGCTGCCAGCAGTACAATTTCCTGCATTTGCCAGGTACGGATTTGATTGGGAGCAACAGCGTCAGTGGCTGGCGCTGAACAGCCTACAAGGGCTAGTGCAGCAACGAGCGCCAGTACTTTTGTGATTGCAAACCCTATAGATAGCGGTATGGAAAGCAATTTAACGAGTCGGTTCATGGGGGCCTCAGCTGGTTATTGCGCGCTGCTGAAATGCAACTTAGGCGCCTGGCTGCCATCGCCATGCTCAGAGTCGTAGAAAGACGCCTTAATCGCACCTAAAGGCTGTAGTAACAGACCACGGGTGGTGCCATCAAGCAGGCGTTGCAGCACAGGACGGGGGATAGTGACCAGGGTTTTGCCTTGTGCTGGCGCTACTTCGGTATCAAAAATCATTTGGCCGTTAATAGCAGCCTGCAGATCTTTGCCTTGAGTAAAACTCTGGAAGGTCACGTTATGTTGTTGCCAGTTTGTTTCACCAGCCAAAATCTCGAACACCCGCACTTTATCGAATTCAATACCAAAGTCCTCACCCAAAGCAGCGACGTAGTTACCGCCTTTTTGCAGTGCCTGGGTGGTAAGCTCCAATACGCCAGACCCTTTGGCTTTTTGGCCGCGAAAACTTTGTAAGTCCCAGCGCAGCAAGGGGTATTGTCCGGCACTGACGGTGAAAACCCTGGCATTGTCGGAAGTCCAGTTGTTGAAATTGACTAAAGGAAAAGCCGAATTAATGCTGGTATCCTGATTGACCTTCAGGTGCTGTTTAAAGCTTTCAAGTGCAGGGATAGGCGGATGATAGACCAAAGGTTCGCCCAAATCGGCTTTGGCATTCTTCACCGGCACCACTTCAGCGCGGTAATAATCCACATCGAGATGGTATTGGCCTGGCCCCCAGTCGGTAACGCCAAGTTGCACATTCACCTGGTCACCAGGCACAGCGTCTAAATTGCGGGTGGTCATGCTGATCACTTGCCAGTCTGTGGTCTGGTCCAGATCATATTCGCGTAAATGTTGGTGATAATCCGTGGTGCGCTGGGTGTTGATCATAAAGTTGACCCGGCGCGGCGCATGGCTGGCCCGCACCCGCGCTTCGACACGTAGTTCGTAGTCCGGGCTTTTGAGCTTTTCCATATCCAAAGAGGGCGCAACATCACGTTTGATAATGGTCCAATAGATATTGTGCTGATCTTTAGTGGCATCGACCTGCATGCGGGCAAAGCCATCCATGGGGATAAAAGTTAACTGCGCCTCGCCATCTCCGGTCAGGCTTTGCCAGCCTGCAACTGAATGATTAAAGTCGTCGACAAAGTCGGCATCAGCAAGCGGTGTGAAGATGAAGAGCCCGCCTAACAGAGTGGTTTTTATAGTTTTCATTATGAATTTCTCTTGATTGGTTGATGTACATCGGCCCCATATGACGCGGATTTATTGACGAGCCTGGCAGATCATTCGAAAACGGACGCCCACAAGGGACGTCCCTACAGTAACGACTTCGTGAATACACAGGAGACGGCCAGATTAGCCGTTTGGCTTTTAAGCCTTAGGCTGCATCATGCCGTGCATCTTCAGCCAACTGCTAAAGGCGCCGAACCAGCCTGTACTGGTGGTTTCTTTCGGGTACATGCCAAAGCCGTGACCGCCTTGCTCGTAAAAGTGAAACTCGACTGGTTTTTTCGCCAGTTGCCAGTTTTTGACCAGGCCAAAATCACCATTGGCGAAGAATGGATCATCAGCGGCAAGGGCGACAAATAATGGCGGTGCGTCGGCTGGTACTGCCACTTCGGCCAATGGGCCATAGATATTGGCGATAAAGGCTGGTTTGGCGTCTTTACCCACTAATGTTGTGGCCATAGTCAGCATGGCGCCGGCGGAAAAACCTATCATGCCAATACGGTCCGGATCGACCTTCCATTCGGCAGCACGTTTGCGAATCAGCGCAAAGGCGGCGCTTGAATCTTCCAGTTGCGGTGCCAGACGCTTCACCATTTCGGCCGGATCAGGGCGGGGTGGGCGGCGGGCAGTACCGGAAAACATCTGCGCCATTTCTTGCTCAAAGGCAGCCATATCGGCCGGGGTTTGATTTAATCTGTATTTCAGCACAAAAGCTGCAACACCTTGCTTCGCCAGCGCTTTGGCGACATCCCAGCCTTCGTTGTCCATCGACAAAGTGCGAAAGCCGCCACCTGGGGCCACAATGACGGCAGCACCGCTGGCCGTTTTTGCATCAGGTAAAAAGGGCGTTAGTGTGGCAACTGTAACGTTACGTGCAAATCTGCTGCCGTACTGCGAATGCCAGGATTCTTGCGCCTTGGCTTGCGGCAGTGGGCCTGTACCAAGTTCTATGGCATTGCTCTGATCGGGTGCGGCTATGGGCGTCATTACATCGTTGGCTTGCGCCACAGCCTGCGCTGTCCATAAACAAGCGGCCAGCAACAGGCTCTGCCGGAACAGGCCAAAGTGTGAGGAGCCAGGAGTTAAAAAGTTACTTTTCATTTTGTTCCTTTCCTTGTTGTGTCTTCTGAATTGGAGCCCGCTACCCGCAACGCAATGGCCTGGATAAGGCTAGTTTGTTGCAGCCCGGACTACTTTTTTTACGTACTCACTGTTTCTTGGACGTTCTGACTATGGGTTTAATAGTGCCGTCTTTATTGAAATACACTCTGTCTAGGCTGACCGAACGGCGGTAATTGCCACCGCCCGGCAGGTCGGCGCTGTGGTAGGCAAGATAGGTCTGGCCGTTAAAGTCAAACAGCGCCGGATGTATCGTGGTGGTGTTAGGCAAAGGTTCCATAATGATGCCCTGGTATTTCCAGGGGCCTGAGGCCGACGAGCTGGTGGCATAAGCCAGGCTTTCCGGAAAACCTGCCGCATAGACTAAGTAATAGATGCCGTTATGTTTGGACAGGTGAGGGCCTTCTTCGAAGTTCGGTAAGGTATCTACCGCATGGATCTTCACCTTGCTGGTGTCACGGTTTTGCATCCGTCCTTGCGCATCCACTGTGTAGCTTTCGCCTTTCAGATGGACTAAATCGGCTTCCAGTTCCACCCACCATAACTGCTGGTTGCCCCAATACAGGTAGGCTTTGCCATCGTCATCGACAAATACCGCCGGGTCTATATTGCGCCAGGTGTGGTCTTTGTATTTTGCTGTATCTTCCAGCAAAATCATCGGCATACCCCTTGGGTCTTTAAATGGCCCTTCCGGTTTATCTGAGACTGCGACTCCGATAGAAAAACCAAATTGACCGCCTGTTTGGCCGCCTTCTACTGCGACATAAAAGTAGTATTTGGTTTTGCCTGAGGCATCTTTATGCTGGATCACGTGATGAGCGTAAGCGTTGCCTGTTTTTTGATCGCCTCTGGCCCAATCAAAGTCAGAGTAGCGAAACACAGCGCCTTTATTTTGCCAGCTGACTAAGTCCTTGCTGGTCCAAAGCCTGTAGTCGTACATGCGGTAATCTTTGCCATCCGGCACAGCTTCATCATGTGTGCTGTACAGGTATAAAGTATCTCCCACCACCAAAGCGGCTGGATCTGCGGTGTAGATCAACTCACCCACTTCGTTGGTTGGGTCTTTGCTATCGTACTTAATAATAGGGTTATCAAAACTTGTAGGAGCACTCGTTTGAGCTCTGTTTTCAGCGGTTTCTGCCACTGTAGTGCTGCAGTACAAGGCGGCAACACAACACAGAGCCAACAGAGATTTTTTGTTATGGAGACAGGGTTTTAGGCTAAACATGAAAGCGTATCCTTAGGCCACAAAGATTGAATACAACATAGTGTGTCGAAGTTTGCGGCATAACGGAACGTGCAATCACTTACGAATCCCTTTAATAGCTTTACCTTATTTGGTCAAATGCTGAGCAGGGTAAATCGAGGATTTTAAACAGCTTACTGAAGTTTCAGTGACAAGAAGTTGTAGCCACAACAGCCGTTGTTTGAGCCTGCCAGCGCCAGTAAGCCGGACTAATTCACCCTGTTGAGGCAATAAAAAAGGCGCCCACAAGGGGCGCCTCGACAGTACAAAGTGGGGAAGCTGGGATTAAGCTTTGGACTTAGCTGCCTGAATATATTGATCCACGAGCTGCTCCAGCACATCCAAAGGCACAGCACCGTTTTTCAGCACCACGTCATGGAATTGGCGGATATCGAACTTGTCGCCTAAGGCTGTTTTGGCTTTTTCGCGCAGTTCTAACAGTTTCAGCATGCCGACAGTGTAAGCCGTGGCCTGGCCTGGCATCACAATGTAACGCTCAATGGCGTTGACTGCTTCACCTTTAGAGTTCGGCGTATTGTCGACCAGATACTGAATGGCCTGCTCACGAGTCCATTTTTTGTCGTGTAAGCCAGTGTCGACCACTAAACGGCAAGCACGCCACAGTTCCATGGCTAAGCGGCCGAAGTCGGAGTAGGGGTCCTGATACATGCCAATCTCTTTGGGCAGGAACTCAGTGTATAAACCCCAACCTTCGATATAAGCAGTGTAACCGCCAAACTTGCGGAACTTAGGTACGTTTTCCAGCTCCTGCGCTATGGCGATTTGCATATGGTGGCCCGGGATACCTTCGTGGTAAGCCAAAGCTTCCATTTGGTACTTCGGCATACCACTCATGCGATACAGGTTGGCGTAATAAATACCAGGGCGGCTGCCATCCATTGAAGGTTGTTCGTAGAAGGCTTTACCCGCAGACTGTTCGCGGAAAGGCTCGACCGCTTTTACCACCATATCGGCTTTAGGCTTGACGATAAAGAGCTCGTCCAGACGGGATTTCATGGTGTCGATAATACGGGTGGCTTCAGCTAAATAGGCGGCTTTACCTTCTGCTGTATCCGGGTAATAAAACTGCGGGTCGTCGCGCATAAAGGCAAAAAACTGCTGTAAGTCGCCTTTAAAGCCGACCTTTTTCATAATGGCTTTCATTTCATCATGAATACGGGCGACTTCGGATAAACCCAGATTGTGAATTTTTTCAGCGCTGTAATCTGTGGTGGTGATACGGGCTAAACGGGTTGCGTAAAATTTATCGCCGTCTTTAAAGCGCCAGACACCATCTTCAGTACCGGCTTTTTCTTCCAGTGTGGTCAGTAAGCTGATCAGGCTTTCATAAGCTGGTTTTACGCTGCCAATTAAGGCCAGTTCAGCTTCTTTGATCAGCAGATCTTTTTCTGCTTGTTCCAGTGTTAATTCCTGCACTTTGCCACGGAAATCCGCCAGCAGGGTGCTGTCGTTGCCACCGTCAAAAGGTGCGCCGCTGATAATGTTGCGGCTGGCGCCTATGACATGAGCAAACACAAATTTAGGTGGCAGAATGCCGGCATCAGCCCGCACCTGCAGTTGCTGCTCTAACTGTTTAAAGTAAGTGGTAACACCTTTTAAGCGGCCAATATAAGCTTTGGCGTCACTTTCATCGCTGATACTGTGCTGGTTAATCAGCAGCGAAGGCACATTGGAGTGAGTGCCATACATTTGATTAACAGGGTAGCTGTATAAGTCCCATTTAGCATCGTCCAATTCTTCCTGCAGGGCAGCAGTGAGTAATTTCACGCTCAACTGGCGGCCGCTGTCCAGGCTTTGCATATTCAGCGCCTGCACTTGAGCCAACTGCTGTTTGGTTTGCTCCAGCTCT
>NZ_JAIWOI010000046.1 GCF_020217005.1 Rheinheimera sp.
TTATCACGATGGGCCTGAGATAAATCATCCCATTGATCGTAATTGGTTTTTAAGCCCAGGCTGGTTTGGGTTTCCGGACTATTATCGACCGACTGCTGGAAAATTTGTTCAAACAGCGCATCGGCTTTTTGGTTTTCAGTTAAAACTACGGTGGCTTCAATGACTTTGCTTTGATCGATAGGGGCAGGGGCCGGTTTACAGCCTGCTA
This sequence comes from Rheinheimera sp., assembly GCF_020217005.1. Taxonomy (GTDB): domain Bacteria; phylum Pseudomonadota; class Gammaproteobacteria; order Enterobacterales; family Alteromonadaceae; genus Pararheinheimera. The sequence goes on from NZ_JAIWOI010000046.1 coordinate 209, forward strand.
CTGTTGCCAGGCTTACCGCCAGCGCCAGTGCTGAGTAACGTAAATGCATAGATAAATGGACCTTCATTATTTGTCGTAGTTAGTTGGTTTAAATAAATAGCGATAGCAAATCATTCAGGTAGCGCGCGCCTTTGGCGCTGATTTGCCAGTGCAATTCTGTACTGTTAATTAACCCCAGTTGCTCTGCTTTGGCAAGTGCATCTTTTACAGATGTGATGGGCAGACCGGTATAAGCGCTGAAATCCTGCTTAGGGCAGGTTTCGAGTAAACGAAAACGGTTCATAAAAAACTCAAAAGCTCTGTCCTCTGGTGCGACTTCATTACACTCATCCAGATAACCTTTACTGATATCCATATAGCCTTTGGGGTGCTTGATTTTGACAGGACGGACAATTTGTCCTGTCTCAGGCAGGGTGATTTTGCCATGAGCGCCACAACCAATACCCAGATAGTCGCCATAACGCCAGTAATTCAGATTATGCCGGCATTGCTGACCGGATTGGCTGTAGGCCGAAATTTCGTACTGCGTATAGCCATGCCGTTGTAACAGCTGGTGGCCTTGCTCCTGAATATCCCATAAGGCTTCATCTTCCGGCAGCACAGGTGGGCGGGAAGCAAAGGCGGTATTAGGTTCAATGGTCAGTTGATACCAGGACAGATGCGGTGGTTTTAAATCAATAGCTTGCTGTAAATCGGCCAAAGCGCCTGTGACATCCTGCTCCGGCAGACCATGCATTAAATCCAGATTAAAGCTCTGTAGCGGCAGTTGGGCGGCAAGCTGTGCCGCTTTTATCGCTTCGTCGCAGTTATGAATACGGCCTAAGGCCTTGAGCTGCTCTGCCTGAAAACTTTGTACACCAATAGAAAAACGGGTCACGCCTGCTGCGACATAAGCAGCAAAACGCGCGGCTTCTACTGTGCCTGGATTGGCTTCCATGGTGATTTCGCAGTCTGCTGTCAACTGAAGTTCTGTGCGCACGCCATCTAAAATGGCCTGAATACCGTCACCGCTAAAAGTGCTGGGCGTACCGCCGCCAATAAAAATTGAGCTGATGGCACGGCCTTGTACATAAGACAAATCCTGGCGTAAATCGGCCAGTAAATGACTAATGTATTCCTGCTCTGGTATGCCTTGTTTCACTGCATGTGAGTTAAAGTCACAGTAAGGACATTTTTGAATACACCAGGGAATGTGGATATACAGTGCCAGCGGCGGCAGCTGCAGTGTAAAAGGATAAGCAGACACAAGGGCCATCAGTTGTGATCACCTTTTAACTGTTCACCTTTTAGCAAGGACACCAATAAGCGCAGCGCTTTGCCTCTGTGACTGAGCTGCTTTTTCTGCTCTGCTGTTAATTCTGCGGCAGTGCCGTTTGAATCATCAGGCAAGAAAATAGGGTCGTAACCAAAACCACCTGAACCTGCAGCGTCAAAAGCAATTTGGCCGTGCCAGATACCATGGGCTATCACAGGCACAGGGTCTTCTGCATGGCGGACAAAAGCCAGCACACAGTGAAACTGAGCAGCGCGTTCGCCTTGTGGCACTGCTTTTAAATCAAGCAACAACTGCTGCAGGTTTTTTAAATCATTGCCATGTTCACCGGCATAACGGGCGGAATAAATACCTGGTGCGCCGCCTAAGGCATCTACAGCTAAGCCTGAATCGTCCGCTATGGCGGGTAAACCCGTTAAACGGCTGGCATGACGGGCTTTAATCAGGGCGTTTTCAATAAAACTTAAGCCATCTTCAATAGCGTCCGGCACCTGAAAGTCGGACTGCGGCAACACCTGCCAGTCAAAAGGAGCGAGCAGGGCGGACAACTCGGCTAATTTGCCTTTATTACCAGTGGCTAAAACAAGTTTTTGCATTAGGGAAACCTTTGAAACAATTACTCTGACAGAGACGTCAGCTCTTTGTCTCCAAAGTAATTGGAGTTGCAGCGAGGCGACAAGTGCACAGTTCCCAGGAGCATAGCTTACTATGTGACTGGGACTACGACGCTCTTTTCATCCATCCAATCGGACGGTCAACAAAGCTGCGGCTTCAAGAACGAAGGAGAGTACTATTCGGTGTAAAAGACCTGAGAAAACTCCAGCTGCTGGCGTTCAGTGCCTTGCCAAATCTCCAGCTTAAAGTTCAGGTGTTTTTGGTCATGCACAGGCACCTGAGCCAGATAATAAATGGCGTCCCCTTCTTTGACTTCACGAAAGCTCAGTTCAATCTGCTTTTGTGTTAAATCTGTCGCAGTGCCGGAGATCCGCACTTGTTGTGCTTTTTGGTCTTTGCTATTGAGCACTGAGATATTCAGCACTGCCTGGTATTTGCTGCGTTGTAACTGGTAATTTTGGGCTATTTTGGCATCAAGCATAGTGCTATCAAAAGCAATGTAATGCACATCCCAGGGCCCCAGTACTTTCTTTTGTTCGGCTTGAACCGGACTTAAAAACAAGCCCAGAACCAGACTTGCAGCCAGCAGATAATTTTTCATCAGGACTCCAGATAAGGTTGTAAGGCGTCAGGCACAGTGCAGGGCGCGACAATACGCCATTTTTTCTGCCGGCTCAGTTCGCCTTTTTCCAGCTGCACCTGACGTTTTGCCACGTCAAAACTTTGCGCCAGAAACTGTTGTAAATGCGCGTTGGCTTTGCCATCGACAGGAGGGGCTTTAATAGCCACTTTAATGGCATCACCGTGCAGGCCTAAAAACTGATCGCGGCTGGCACCTGGCTGCACATGCAGTTGCAACAAAATATCGCCATTGGCCAGCCGGATTAACATTTAGAAACCACGTAACATATTGCTTAATAAAATCTGGATAAACTGAATGCCCAGCAGCACGACCAGCAAAGATAAATCCAGACCGCCTATAACAGGGACTACACGGCGAACCGGACGCAACAGAGGCTCGGTTAGCTGGTGCATCACCAGTTCCATCGGGTTGCGGCCCTGACTAAACCAGCTCAGTAATGCCCGGATCACTAAAATCCAAAACGCCAGTTGCAACGCTTCAGTGATCAACAACACCAGAGCACTTAATGGCAAGTAAACATAAATCACCTGGCCTAATTGCAGCAGCTGCACTATGGCAACATGCAGTACACAAATAGCAAAAGCAAAGATCAAACTAGCTGTATCTACCGGACCCAGGCTCGGTAAAAAACGCCGCAGTGGTATAATCACCGGATTGGTCGCTTTAACTACAAATTGACTGAACGGATTATAAAAATCAGCCCTGGCACTTTGTAACCAAATACGTAGCAGTACCACCATCAAATAGAGTTTGATCAGGCTGCTTAACAGAAAAAAGAATGCTTCGGTCATCATAAGTCCTTAGAGAGTTTTTGCCATTTCTTCAGCACGGCGTATCGCTGCATACATGGCGTCTTTGACCATGCTTTCAAGCTTGTGTTGTTTAAAAGTTTCTATGGCTTCGTGTGTGGTGCCACCTTTAGAGGTGACCTGGGCACGTAGCGCTTCAAAGGAGATGTCGGACTGAATGGCCATGGTTGCTGCACCTAAAGCGGTTTGTGCCACCATAGCTTTAGCCTGAGCTTCATCAAAACCCAATTCCTGTGCCACCTGCTGCATCGCCTGCATAAAATAGAAAAAATAGGCTGGCGCGCTGCCCGTTACCGCAATAATGGCGTTAATGTCCTGCTCTTTTTCCAGCCAGACGGTTTTGCCAGTACCAGTAAACAGCTTTTCAGCAAAAGATTGCTCGTACACAGAGCAGCGGCTAGGGAACAAACCTGTCACACCTAAACCCACTAAAGCCGGGGTATTCGGCATAGCGCGGATAATTCTGACCTGTCCCAGCAATTGCTCAAAGCGCTCGATGGAAATGCCAGCTGCGACTGAGATAAACAGCTTTTCCTGAGATTCCGGCGCTTGTTCCATGATCTGCTGACAAACTTCAGCCATCATTTGGGGTTTTACCGCCAGCACTATCACATCGGCTTTAGTCACAGCTTCGATATTGTCCGTGGTGGTTTCAATAGCGTATTGGCTTTTTAACGCCTGTAATTTTTCTGCATTGCGGTTGGCTGCAATAATGTTTTCAGCCGGATACCCCTGCTGAATCATGCCTCCGATAATACATTGCGCCATATTACCAGCGCCGATAAATGCCACTGTGTTATCAATCATTAGAAGGGATCCCTCTGGCTCCAAAAATGGCCGTGCCTAATCTTATCATAGTAGAACCAAAGCGCAGAGCCTGTTGCCAGTCATCTGACATGCCCATTGAAAGTTCTTTTGCATCAGGATGTTGCTGTTGCAATTGCAGTGACAGCTTTTGCATTTGTTCAAATGCTTCAGCGCCTTTTCCCGGCTCTGGAATCGCCATCAAGCCTTTAAGCTGAAGTTGGGGTAATTTGGCCACTGCGTCGGCCAGTGCGAACAGCTGATTGGGGTTTATGCCGGATTTTGACTCTTCAGCGCTGATATTGACCTGCAACAGCACCTGAAGTGGTGTTTTATCCGAAGGGCGCTGCGCTGATAAACGTTCCGCAATTTTTAGCCGGTCTATGCTGTGTACCCAGTCGGCATAAAGCGCTATGTCTTTGGTTTTATTTGATTGAATAGGACCAATAAAATGCCATTCAATTCCTGTCAGTTGCTGTAGTTCAGTGGCTTTACTGACCAGTTCCTGCACATAGTTTTCGCCAAAGGCGCGTTGTCCTGCATGGAAAGCCTGCTCAACTGCAGCCGCCGGTTTGGTTTTACTGACAGCGATCAACCGGCTTTGTTGGGTTAATTGCTGTTTTGTCTGAAATTCTGTAATGGCGTTGTAGGCTGATTTCAACGCTTCTGCTATGTTGTTTGTCATATCAATTCTGTTCTTAGCCCTTGCTTTGGAGTGCTTTTCATCATGGATATTACCGAATTACTCGCCTTTAGTGTGCAGCATAAAGCCTCAGACTTGCATTTGTCAGCTGGCGTACCACCTTTGATACGGGTGGATGGTGATGTGCGACGTTTAAATATTCCTGCGTTAGACCATAAAGCGGTGCACTCTTTGGTGTACGACATTATGAATGACCGTCAACGTAAAGAATACGAAGAAAAGCTCGAATCCGATTTTTCTTTTGAAGTACCAGGCTTAGCCCGTTTCCGTGTCAATGCTTTTGTGCAAAACCGCGGCGCTGCGGCGGTATTCCGGACTATTCCAAGCGATGTGTTAAGTCTGGAAGATTTAAATGCCCCTGATGTATTTCGTTCTATTTCTGACAATCCCCGTGGGCTGGTGCTGGTGACTGGTCCTACGGGTTCAGGCAAGTCCACCACTTTGGCGGCTATGATTGACTACATTAATACCAGCAAAAATCACCATATCCTGACCATAGAAGATCCTATAGAGTTTGTGCACCAGAATAAGCTGAGTTTAATCAACCAGCGGGAAGTGCACAGGGACACCCATAGTTTCAGTAATGCATTACGCTCAGCCCTGCGTGAGGACCCGGATGTGATACTGGTTGGTGAATTAAGGGATCTGGAAACCATTCGTCTGGCCATGACAGCGGCAGAAACAGGTCATTTGGTGTTTGGTACTTTGCACACCACCTCAGCACCTAAAACCATAGACAGGATCATTGACGTCTTCCCCGGTGAGGAAAAAGCCATGGTGCGCTCTATGTTGTCTGAGTCCTTAAGAGCTGTGATCTCTCAGACGTTGCTGAAGAAAAACGGCGGCGGCAGGGTGGCTGCGCATGAAATTATGTTGGGCGTGCCTGCGATTCGAAACCTGATCCGCGAAGATAAAATTGCTCAGATGTACTCCGTGATCCAGACTGGCGCTGCTCATGGTATGCAAACCATGGATCAATGCCTGATCAATCTGGTTAACCGTGGTGTAATTAACCAAAAAGACGCGCTGGCTAAAGCCCAGGATAAAAACTCCTTTAACAGCATGGGCAGTATGGGGCGAATGGGGTAACTGTTATGACTTTAGTAGACTATTTACACAAAATGGTTGAGGCCGGTGCTTCGGACTTGTTTATCACCGCTGGACTTGCCGCATCGGCTAAAATTAATGGTGAAATGCAGCCTATATCGGATCTGGTGCTGAGTCCTGAGCAATCTTTAGCTCTGGTATTATCGGCCATGACAGCTAAGCAACAATCGCAGTTTCAGCAGGAAAAGGAATGTAATTTTGCGATCGCCAATGATGCAGGACGTTTTCGGGTCTCAGCCTTTTGGCAAAGAGATCAGGCGGGCATGGTTGTCCGTCGCATAGTCACCACTATCCCCAAAGCCGATGATTTAGGTCTGCCGCCTGTATTAAAAGAAATCATTATGTCCAAACGTGGTCTGGTGCTCTTTGTGGGGGGGACTGGCGCCGGTAAATCGACTTCGCTGGCCGCTTTGTTGGGGTACCGGAATCAGAATGCCAGAGGCCATATTTTAACTATCGAAGATCCAATTGAATTTGTGCACGATCATCAAAAAAGTCTGGTGACCCAACGCGAAGTCGGAATAGACACCGAATCTTTTGAAGCAGCCTTGAAAAGCTCATTACGCCAGGCCCCTGATGTGATTTTAATAGGGGAGATCCGCAGTCAGGACACCATGGAATATGCGCTGTCTTTTGCTGAAACCGGTCACTTGTGTATAGCCACTTTACACGCCAATAACGCCAACCAAGGCATAGATCGCATTATGCATCTGGTGCCCAAAGAAAAACACGGCAAGCTGTTGTTTGACTTATCTCTGAATTTACGCGCCATAGTCGCCCAACAATTGGTGCCCACAGTGGATGGCAAAAAACGGGTGGCTGCTATTGAAGTCTTGCTGAATTCTCCGCTGATTGCCGATTTAATTAAACGGGGTGAGATAGGTGAAATTAAAGCGGTGATGAGCAAATCCCGTGAACTGGGCATGCAAACCTTTGATCAGGCGCTGTACGATTTATACAAAGCAGGCCAGATCAGTCATGCCGATGCACTGCATTATGCTGACTCACCCAACGATTTACGTTTGATGATGAAACTACAAGAGGGAACAACAGGATCAGGTTTACTGTCGGGCGTGACTGTGGCTGGTTTAACGGATAATGATTGACCCCTGAAATTGCAAACCATAGAAGAGGGGGGGATCTGCAGCCAGACGAAAGTAGCTGCACAGCGAGCAACCAGTCAATCACTCCGCAAAGCTGGTTTTTGGGGCTGGGGGATAGCCAGTTTACGCAACAGGGGTTACTCAATACCCTGGACCATCAGGTGAGTGGTCCGGGTCTGCCAAACAGATACCCCTGAGCTTTGTCGCAGCCAATGTCTTTAAGCATCTGATACTGGCCGGAGGTTTCGACACCCTCAGCAATAATGTTCAGGTGCAAAGCTTTACCCAAAGCACAGATAGCCCTGACTATTTCGGCACTGTTGTTATCCTTCTCCAGACTGACAATAAAGGCTCTGTCTATTTTTAAACAATCAATGGGCAGTTCTCTCAGCCGGCTGAGTGACGAATAACCTGTGCCAAAATCATCAACCGATATACGGGCTCCAAGACTGCGTAACTGCTCCAGCGTGCTGAGCATATTTTGACTTTGGCTCAGCGCTGTTTCTGTGATTTCAAAATAAATCAGTGACATAGACAACTCAAACTTTGCTGCCAGCAACCTTATTTTCTCTGCTAACAGCTGGTCTTCCAGTTGTCGTACTGACAAATTAATAGAGACAGTAATGTTTGTGCCATAGCGGCCTGTCAGATCCGCAATGTCTTTGAATACCTGCTGCAGTACCCAATCTCCTACTTCGTTAATCAGGCTACTTTGTTCCGCCACTTTAATAAAACGGTCGGGCGGGATAAAACCCATAGTAGGGTGCTTCCAGCGGATCAGCGCTTCGAAGCCTCTGAGTTGCTCGTCGGTAAGCCTTATAATAGGTTGGTAGTACATCAACAGTTCGTCTGAATTGTGCAAGGCGGCTTTCAGGTCTTTTTCTATCTGTACTCTTTGCCTGGTTTTTTCTGCCATGAGTGGATTAAAGAACGTGAACCTGCTTCTGCCGTCATCTTTGGCGGCAAACATAGCCAAATCTGCGCATTTGAGCAGTTCTTCATAGCTGGTGGCATCGTCCGGATAACAGGCAATCCCTATGCTGGCTGAAACGTTGACTATGTTGTCCTGTAATAAAATATCCTGAGCTATAACCTGAAGTATTTTTTCGGCAATGTGGAGACAATCGGATGGATGATGTATGTCCGGCACCACTAAGACAAACTCGTCTCCGCCGACACGAGTGGCGACATCTCCGGCACGGGTTAGCTTGCAGATCCTGGCCGCGACTTCTTGCAATAGCAAATCACCGGCATGGTGGCCTAAGGTGTCATTCACCAATTTAAAACCATCCAGATCCAGATACAAAATACCTAACATGCTGCGGTTTCTGCTCGCCCGGACCAGTTCAGTTTTCAGCATTTTCTCCAGTTTTACTCTGTTACCAAGACCAGTTAAGTGATCATTAAACGCCAGCATGGCAAGATTCTCTTCTGCTCGTCTGAGTGCTGATATATCCGAGAACATCACTACATAATGACTAATAGCACCTTTAGTCATAGGTGCCCGGACTTTGCAGAGGTGCTGCCAGGTCGGAAAAAGCGACCCATCTTTGCGTTTACATTCCACTTCTCCGCTCCAATGACTGGAACTAAGTTCCTGCAACCGCACTGATACCGGAGAGGTTTGCTGCTTCGGATATAAAAAGTCATCTGGCTTCAGACCTTTTATTTCTGCTTCGGTATAACCTGTGACCAGAGTAAAGGCGGGGTTTACCGTTAAAACCTGTCCAAGATTGTCCAGTACTAAAATAGCTTCAGAGGTCGTTTTGAACACTGTGTTGGCCTGGCGCAGCTGCAGTTCCTCTTTTTGCTTATGAGTCACATCACGCAGCAATCCGCTGATTATTTTTTGCTTTTCTGACAATTGAAAATGACCAAACAACTCCAGATAACGCGGTGCTTTGCTTTGCCCGGACATAAAGACGGCATTAAAATCCCGCTTACGGGCAAAGAGTTTTGATAAACGTGGATGCTCATCGTTAGCCAGTATCGCTTTGAGCTGTGAAAGTCCTCCGGCAGACGCTGAGGCTGAGGATGAAACATCATAAAGGTCGTTGTCTATCTCCAGTTGGTCTGTGGTTAAATTCAATTGCCAATGGCTCATTTTGGCAGCTCCAAGTGCCAGTTGCAGACGCTGCTCTGAGCTTTTTATCTTGAGTTCTGCTTTATGCCTTACCAAGGCCATACGAATACTGGCTTCCAGCTCACGGCGGTCAAAAGGTTTGATTAGATAGCCATGAGGCGAGGACTTTTCTGCTTGCTCCAATACATTTTCATCACAATAAGCGGTCAGGAAAATAACGGGCACATCCATTTGTCTTTTTAAATGTTCGGCCGCTTCGGTGCCTCGCATCTTATCTGCCAGTTGAATATCCATCAGCACCAAATCGGGTGGGTTCTCCAATGCCTTGGCGACAACATCTTCACCACGGGCTACTGTACCTGTCACCTTATGTCCCAGATCTTCCAATGTGCTTCTCAGGTCCAAAGATACGACGTATTCATCTTCTACTATCAAAATATTATTCTGCATAACCTTAATCCCTGGTCGATGAAAAATGAATGGAGTAAAGGGTACCCTGCTGACGACTAAGATCTATTCGTGCACCTAACTGCGCAATAAAAGCAGGGATCAACTGCATACCCAGCGAGTTGCCCTGTCCCAATTCAACAGTAGCTGGTAATCCAATACCATTGTCACCTATGGTCAGGGTTATTCCGTTAGTGCTTTGCAT
>NZ_JAIWOI010000047.1 GCF_020217005.1 Rheinheimera sp.
CAGCATCAGTATGACCTGGCCTTTTTGTTGACCTGGAAAAGCATGCTTGATGCTGTTCGTTAGTATTTCTGTGGCTAACAAGCCACAAGGTATAGCCTGTTCAAGTGCCAGGACTATTTCGTCATCCATCTGTTTAAAATCAAAACTGATAAAGTCGGTGTTGCTTAGGGTTTGCCTGACTAATTGGCAGAGTTGTCGCAAATAGTTCGCCAGAGGAACAGAGGCGAAATCACGTTTTTCATAAAGCAACTGGTGGGTTAGCGCCATAGTACGAACACGCAGCTGACTTTCAAGCAGTACTTGTTTCAGCTCAGGTGTTGCTCCCCTTGAGCGTAAACTGAGCAAACTGGACACTATTTGCAGATTGTTTTTCACTCTGTGGTGCACTTCATTCAGTAACAAAGTGCGTTCTGCCAGTAGCGATGTTTTTTCATCAATTATTGCCTGCAGGTTGTGTTGAGCCGCTTTAGCGGTCGACACATCGGTGATCGTGGCCAGCACAGCGGTTTTTTTATCACCTTCGAGGTAAGTCAAACCAATTTCAACCGGAAATTCGGTATCGTCTTTGCGTTTTGCATAGAGTTCTCTGTGTTGCCCCATGGGTCTGGTGGTGGGAGCAAGCATAAAGCCCTGACGTAACGCAGGATGATGCTGTTGATACCTGGCAGGTAACAAGACTTCGATGGGTTTCCCTGTTAACTGGCCAGCCTCATATCCAAACATTTGTAGAGCTCTGGTATTTGCAAGTGTAATCAAGCCCTGAGAATCAATAGAAACCAGACCATCGGCTGTGCTGTCGAAGACTCTGCGAAATCGGGTTTCGCTATCCTGTAATTCTTGTTCACTACGTTTTCTGTTGGTTATTTCAATACCCGAAGGCACCAGAAAGCTGAGTTGCTGGTGGTCGTCATACACAGGGGCTAGCATAAAATCTATGATGATGATGTCATCTTTCATCTGAGCTGTGGTGTCAAAGCGGCTGACAATACCGTTTCTGGCATCCTGCACAGCTTTCATGATCCGGCTGGCTACCGCTTTATCATGTTGCCACCAAAAGCAGTCCCAGAACTTTTTATGCTGGACTTGCTCCAGCGTAATACCCGCCAGCTCCAACGGAGGTCTGTTGGCATCAAGCAAGGTGCCGTCAGGTGATAAAATACCGACAAAAGTAAACATGTTATCGAGTATTTTTCGCAGGCGTTCTAAATCGTTTTTCCTGGTTTGTTGCACAAACCAATCCATTGTTCTGTTCAGTGCCACCACAGCGACACCACAGAATTGCTGCTGGCCATCAAAAAGTGGGATGTAAGAACCTGACCAATTAGGCTGCATTTGGCTATCTGTGTCGTCACCAATTACACTGAAATTCAGGATGGCTTTGCCTGTATCCCGCACTTGTTCTAGTAGCGGCATGATGGTGCTTGCCAGCTCTGGTAACACCTCTGATACGGTGCGACCTAAATGCTGACCTATAGGTACGCCATTAAACTCAGCCAGTACAGTGTTAATGCTGACGTATTTAAAAGACTTATCCAGCACTGCAATACCGGTTGGCAAGACCTGGCTGAGCGCTTCCAGCGCCAGAGCTTTGAGTTCAGAACTTGATTCCATGTCGTTTCGCCTTAAATGCTATGTTCTGAACTTAGACACAAGTACTTGTTTTATCAAGGCGATATATAAAAACAAAAAGCCCCAGGCAGGGGCAAATCTGTTATGTCTGACTTTATTTACAATAGACAGGGCTAAATTTGTCGCGGGGCTGACTGATCAAAATGTAAAGGTGGAACAGACAGGTCGGCCAGTTCTGCAGGCGGTTGCTGAGACACAAAACTGAAGCGAGGTACCAATTCACCTGCCACTTCGACATTGCTAATAAACATGTCCAGCGGCCGTACCCATAAGCCAAAATCGCCATATAAAGCGCGGTATAGCACTAATTCTTCATCAGTTTCGCTATGTCGGGTCAAAGCTAAAACCTGATATAACGGACCTTTGTAGTGACGGTAATAACCCGCTTTAATCGCCATAAGCGCCGCCGTTTTCAAACCAGCTTTCTAGAATCAGTTTGGCTGACAAGCTGTCGACCAGATCTTTACTGAGTTTTTTAAATCCACCCTCAGCAAACAGCTGGGAACGGGCATCTACTGTGGTCAGACGCTCATCCTGAGTTTTCACTTGCAGGCCATAACGACCATGCAAGCGATTGACAAACTTATGCACGCGGGCGGTAAAAGGTTGTTCAGTACCATCCATATTTAATGGCAAACCCACGACCAAAAGCTTAGGTTGCCACTCTTTGATCAAGGCTTCGATTTGATCCCAGTTTGGAGTGCCATCCTGGGCTTTGAGGGCCTTGAGCATTGTGGCCGTGCCTGTCATGCTTTGACCTACGGCCACGCCTATACTTTTTAAACCATAATCAAAAGCTAACACTGTCAGGCTGGTACTCATCAGGCGTGACCTGCTTCAGGGCTTAGTTGCCAGACTTCAATGCCCATAGCATGAGCTGCGCCTTGCCATTTTTCGGCATGGCTCATTTCAAAAATAATGTTATTGTCGGCTGGTATCATCAGCCAGCTGTTTTCTGCCATTTCTTTTTCCAGTTGCCCGGCACTCCAGCCGGCATAACCCAGCGCCAGAATAAACTTATCCGGTGCATCTTCTGTGGTGAGTTTCTCCAGGATATCCCGGGAAGTCGTCACCATCAGATCGTTATTCAATCTCATACTGCTGGTATAGCCTTCTTTTGGCGTATGCAGCACAAAACCTCTGTCACTTTGCACTGGGCCCCCGGCACAGACCTGTGCATTTGCCGCTTTACTTTGGGTATCATGCTCAATTTGCAGTTGGCTTAATAGTTCAGTCACCTTCACCGGCATAGGATGATTAATGACGATACCCATGGCTCCTTCGGCATTGTGTTCGCAGATATAGGTCACGCTGCGTTTAAACATAGGATCTTCAAGACCTGGCATGGCTATCAATAAATGATTCTGGAAATTATCCATCTAGGCTCCCACTGCTCCGGTTTGATTCTGCTTTAACAGTAGTTCAATTTGATCAAATAGCATGCCGGTAATGCTGACCGGGAAGGCCGCTTCTATTTCGCGAATACAGGTTGGGCTTGTCACGTTAATTTCCGTCAGTCTGTCACCAATAATATCCAGGCCGACAAAAATCAGGCCTTTTGCTTTGAGGGCAGGGCCTACGGCACGGGCTATAGCCCAGTCGCTTTCAGTTAAAGGCCGGGCTTCACCACGGCCACCTGCCGCTAAGTTCCCGCGTGTTTCGCCGCTGGCAGGTATACGGGCTAAGCAATAAGGCACTGGCTCGCCGTTGACCACCAGTACTCTTTTGTCGCCGTCTTTAATTTCCGGAATAAACTTTTGTGCCATTGCATAACGGCTGCCATGTTCAGTCAGAGTTTCGATAATGACGCTGACGTTAGCATCGTCCGGTTTTAAACGGAAAATCGAAGCGCCACCCATGCCGTCCAGAGGTTTTAAGATCACATCCTGCTCTTGCTGATAAAAGGCTTTTAAGCGTGCCGCATCACGGGTCACCAGAGTTTTTGGCGTATGTTCGGCGAACCAGCTGGTGTAGAGTTTTTCGTTGGCATCACGCAGGCTCTGCGGTTTGTTGACGATCAAAGTGCCCTGGTCTTCTGCCCGTTCTAAAATGTAGGTGGCGTAAATAAATTCAGTGTCAAAAGGCGGATCTTTGCGCATTAAGATCACATCTAAATCGGATAAGGCTATATCCTGGGTGCCGCCAAAATCGTACCAGTGCTCACCGTTTTGCTGTACTGATAGTAAACGGCTGCGGGCACGGGCCTGTCCTTCTATTAAATACAGGTCGTTCATTTCCATATAATGCAGCTGATAACCACGGGATTGAGCTTGCAATAACATGGCAAAACTGGAGTCTTTTTTGATATTGATGTCCGCGATAGGGTCCATCACTATGCCTAATTTAATCATCTTCACTCCTGTTTGGATCTGCTTCAGGCCAGATCACCAAATTGTAACTGTAAGGCGCTAATGGCAGTTAAAGCTGCTGTTTCTGTGCGCAGTACCCTGGGTCCTAAACGAACCGCCATAAAACCTGCTTCTTTGGTTTGCGTAACTTCTGCATCGGTAAAACCACCTTCAGGACCAATCACTAAACGAATAGTCTGACTGCCTGCTATGGTCTTAATGGAGTCTGAAGTCCAGGGATCCAAGGTTAACTTTAAATCTTTTGTCTCTTGTGCCAACCATTTGTTGAGCTGCAATGCCGTATGTACTACTGGTACTACACTGCGGCCAGATTGCTCGCAAGCTGCGATTGCAATTTTTTGCCACTGCTCTGTGCGTTTGGTCAGACGCTCAGCATCAAGTTTGACACCACAACGCTCGGTAAAGAGTGGGGTGATTTCTGTTACACCCAATTCCACTGCTTTCTGAATGACAAAATCCATCCGGTCGCCACGCGAAATGCCCTGGCCTAAATGCAGTTTTAGCGGTGATTCCACCGGGTTAGCCGAAACAGCAATGGCCTTAACCAACAACTGTTTTTTTTCAACTGCAGTAATCACCGCCTGATAATTCTGGCCGTCGCCGTTAAATAAACAAAGCTCGTCGCCAGCCTGCATCCTGAGCACACGGCCTATATGATTAGCACCGTCTTCGGCTAAGGCAAAATCCTGTTGCAGAGGAATAACACCAGGCTGATAAATTCTGGGAATACGCATAACACTAATTTCTTAAGCACAGTTTAAAGTGTCTATGGTAACAGGCAAAAGCTGGGCTGGGTATGGCTTGTGATACAACTTCTGTATCACAAGCCCGGGTTTTAAGTGCAGCTAAGAGTTAAGGGGCCGGATAGATGTAGCTGGCACCTATACCTAAAGGCAATCCCACCATCCAGAACAAAATCAAAAAGCTGGTCCAGCAAATTAATAAGGTGATTGAATAGGGCAACATCAATGCTACCAGAGTACCTATGCCCGTTGATTTTACGTATTTTTGGCAAAACACCACGATCAACGGGAAATAGGGCATCAGTGGCGTAATGATGTTTGTTGACGAATCACCGACCCTGTAAGCGGCCTGAGTTAAATCAGGTGAAACCCCCAGTTGCATCAGCATAGGGACTAACACCGCCCCGATAAGAGCCCATTTGGCAGAAGCTGATCCTATCACCAGATTGACCACTGCGGTCAGCAACACCAGACCCACCAGATTGACCGCCATAGGAAAGGCCATTTGTTGCAGAAAGTTCGCTCCTTTGATCGCCAGCAAAGCCCCCAGATTGGATTGACCAAAGGCAAAAATAAACTGAGCGCAGAAAAATGCCATCACTATATAGTACCCCATGCCACTCATGGCTTTGGTCATGCCTTGTACTACGTCTTTATGGGTTTTCACTTTGCCTGAAACATAGCCATAAACTATGCCTGGGATCAGAAAAAATACAAATATCAGACCTACAATAGATTGCATCAGAGGGGCAGATGCCGCTGTGAGTTCACCTGTACTGGCACGCCAGGCCGAGTTCTCTGGCCATACTGCCGCCACTAAAACTGCGGCTGCTATAAGCATGGACAACATGGCGTAACGTAAGCCTTTGCGCTCCTTGTCATTCAACGGATCCATCGAAGGCAACTGCTCCGGATCGCCGTCTATTTGTGTTTGCTGCAGGCGGGGTTCTACAAACTTGTCAGTCAGTACCCAACCGACTATCACAATGAGTAGCACTGAGGCTGTTGTAAAGTAGTAGTTATTCAGCGGATTAATTACCAGGCTAGCGGCAGCAGGGTCAGCTGATAAGCGGGCTGACGCCTGAGTCAAACCCGCAAGTAGGGGGTCGAGGCTTGAGGGGACAAACAAAGTTGCTGCAAAACCTCCGGAAACGCCGGCGAAAGCTGCCGCTATGCCAGCAAGCGGGTGACGGCCTGCTGCATAAAAAATAACCGCTCCCAATGGGATCACCAGCACATACCCCGCATCCACTGCGACATGGCTTAAAATACCGACAGCTATCAATACTGGAGTCAGCAGCTTCTTTGAGGTTACAGCCAGGATGCCACGCAGGCCCGCATTGATAAAACCTGTGTATTCGGCAACACCTAAACCTAGCATAGCCACTAGTACTACGCCCAAAGGTGGGAAATTGACAAAAGTGCTGACCATTTTGGCCATAAAATCAGCAAAGGCTGCGCCATCCAGTAAGTTTTTCACCTGAAAAGGCTGACCTGTACGGGGATCTATGTCAGCAAAATTGACCCCGGATAATGCCCAGGATAATCCCCAGACAAAAAACATCAGTAAGGCAAATAAGATGGCGGGGTCTGGCAGTTTATTACCAATACGTTCTATGGCATTGAGGCTGCGATTGAGCCAGGAAGTTTTTACGGCACTGGACGTCATGGATACTCCGTGTTGTTGTTGCAGGTCATCTGCTGTGACTGTTTTTTATCCGATTTACCTTAGCGTGCTTTGCGGACATCGTAAATAACAAAAGGAGAGCTATGCTCTCCTTTTGTTATTTTTCTGCGTATGAAAACAAAAACTTAGATTTTTGCTTCAGAGCGCAGAATTTCAGCTTTGTCAGTATTTTCCCATGGGAATTCATTGCGGCCGAAGTGACCGTAAGCTGCGGTAGCGCGGTAAATAGGACGCTCTAACTGCAACATCTGGATCAGGCCATAAGGGCGTAAATCGAAGTGACGACGGATTAGAGCAATCAGTTGATCTTCGCTTAACTTGCTGGTGCCAAAAGTTTCTACACTGATAGAGGTAGGTTCAGCCACGCCAATAGCGTAGGACACCTGAATTTCGCAACGTTCAGCTAAACCTGCGGCCACAATATTTTTTGCCACATAACGGGCAGCATAAGCGGCAGAGCGGTCAACTTTGGATGGGTCTTTACCAGAGAAAGCACCACCACCGTGACGAGCCATACCACCGTAGCTGTCTACAATGATTTTACGACCAGTTAAACCACAGTCACCCATAGGACCACCAATAACAAAGCGGCCAGTTGGGTTAATGAAGTATTTGGTTTTGCTGCTCAGCCACTCTGTTGGTAACACTGGCTTAATGATGTGTTCCATTACCGCTTCACGCAGATCGGTAGTAGAGATAGTGTCACAGTGCTGGGTTGATAATACGACAGCATCAATGCCTACTGGTTTGCCGTTTTCGTACACAAAGCTCAGCTGAGATTTAGCGTCAGGACGCAACCAGCTCAATGTGCCATCTTTACGCACTTTGGCTTGTTGCTGCACTAAACGGTGAGAGTAGGTAATAGGAGCTGGCATTAATACATCAGTTTCATTACTGGCATAACCAAACATTAAGCCCTGGTCGCCGGCGCCTTGTTCGCTTGGGTCTTTTTTATCTACACCTTGATTGATATCTGGTGACTGTTTACCAATAGCGCTCAACACAGCGCACGAGTTGGCATCAAAGCCCATATCTGAATGCACATAACCTATGTCACGGATGGTGCTGCGCGTTAACTCTTCGATATCGACCCAGGCTGAGGTAGTGATTTCACCACCTACTAACACCATGCCTGTTTTTACGAAGGTTTCGCAAGCAACACGGGCTTTTGGATCTTGTTCTAAAATGGCATCCAATACCGCGTCAGAGATCTGGTCAGCGATTTTATCCGGATGTCCTTCAGAAACAGATTCAGAGGTAAAAATGTGTTGTGCCATTTACGTATTCCACATGTTGGTTGTTATCGCGCCTGGGCGCTGTATTTTGGGGCGGCTATTTTAGTGAAAGCCTTAGGGCATTGCCAGAACTTTCTGCCGCCCGGACGTCTTTAATGCTAAAACATTGAAAATGTATCGGCAGGGGGCAGTAAAACTTTGCATTGCTTGGATTAAAATTTGCGATTTACCTGATGCTCTGTGAAAATAAGCCCAGCTTTGCCGTATCCATGTAAAAACAGTGTTCACCCTATGAGCCGCCAAATCGAATAAACACAAAAAGAGCAGTGCAACAATACGGGTAACCCCACCCCTTGGATCAAAGTCATATAAAGTTAATCAAGCAGGAGAGAAGATGCCATCTCGTAAACAACTCGCTAACGCCATTCGTGCTTTAAGTATGGATGCAGTACAAAAAGCGAAATCAGGTCACCCGGGCGCCCCTATGGGCATGGCAGATATTGCTGAGGTGTTGTGGCGCGATTATTTAGTTCACAATCCACAGGACCCGAGCTGGGCCAACCGTGACCGCTTTGTATTGTCGAACGGCCACGGCTCTATGTTGTTGTATTCTCTGTTACATCTCTCTGGCTACGATTTAGGCATTGAAGATTTAAAACAATTCCGCCAATTGCATTCAAGAACTCCAGGCCATCCTGAATATGGCTATGCACCTGGTGTTGAAACTACAACAGGTCCATTAGGCCAGGGCATTACCAATGCAGTTGGTATGGCTATTGCCGAAAAAGCGTTAGCTGCGCAGTTTAATAAACCAGGCCATGCCATTGTTGATCATCACACTTATGCTTTTTTAGGTGATGGCTGTCTAATGGAAGGTGTGTCGCATGAAGCTTGTTCTCTGGCTGGTACCTTAGGATTAGGCAAACTGATCGCATTCTGGGATGACAACGGTATTTCTATCGATGGTCATGTGGAAGGTTGGTTCACTGACAATACACCTGCACGTTTTGAATCCTACGGCTGGCATGTGATTGCTGGTGTGGATGGTCATGATGCGGCTGCTATTAAAGCTGCGATTGAACAAGCCCGGTCTGTTACAGACAAACCAAGCTTAATTTGTTGCAAAACTATTATAGGTTATGGCTCTCCAAATAAATCCGGCTCACACGACTGCCACGGCGCACCTTTAGGTGATGCAGAAATTGCGGCAGTGCGCGAATATTTAGGCTGGGAGCATGCTCCTTTTGTTATTCCACAAGACATCTATCAAGAGTGGGACGGCAAAACCAAAGGGGCGACTGCCCAGCAGAGCTGGAATGACAGCTTCGCTGCTTATGCCAAAGCTTACCCAGAACTGGCCGCTGAATTTAAACGTCGTATGGCGGGGGATTTGCCAGCAGATTGGGCAGAGAAGTCCGCTGCCTATATTCAGCATCTGCAGGATAATCCTCAGTCTATCGCAACCCGTAAAGCCTCTCAGAACAGCTTAAATGCTTTCGGTCCTTTATTGCCTGAATTATTAGGTGGTTCAGCCGATTTAGCGGGTTCTAACCTGACGATTTGGTCTGGTTCTAAAGGTGTCACTGCAGAAGATGCCAGCGGCAACTACCTGTATTACGGTGTGCGCGAATTTGGCATGTCCGCCATGATGAATGGTATAGCTCTGCACGGTGGTTTTATCCCTTATGGTGCTACTTTCCTGATGTTTATGGAATATGCCCGAAACGCTGTGCGTATGGCTGCGTTGATGAAGCAGCGTGTTATTTTTGTCTACACTCATGATTCTATTGGCTTGGGCGAAGACGGCCCAACTCACCAGCCGGTCGAGCAACTCGCTTCGCTGCGCGTGACGCCGAACCTGATGAACTGGCGTCCTTGTGATGCTGTGGAGTCGGCTGTGGCATGGCAGGCCGCTATTGAGCGTACTGAAGGTCCAACTACTTTAATCTTCACCCGTCAGAATCTGGTGCAACAGCCCCGTACAGCACAGCAATTGGCTGATGTTCGTAGAGGCGGTTATGTGTTGCTGGATTCCGCAGGCACTCCGGAATTGATTTTGATTGCTACTGGTTCTGAAGTTGAACTTGCGGTACAGGCCTATCATCAGTTAACAGCGACAGGTCGTAAAGTTCGTGTGGTATCAGTCCCGTCCACTGATGTGTTTGAAGCTCAAAGTGCAGCGTACCGTGAGGCTGTATTACCATCTTCAGTCACTAAACGTGTGGCTGTGGAGGCGGGCATCAAAGACAGTTGGTACAAGTATGTCGGTCTGACAGGTAAAATCATTGGCATGGACAGTTTTGGTGAGTCAGCGCCAGCTGAGCAGCTGTTCGAGCA
>NZ_JAIWOI010000048.1 GCF_020217005.1 Rheinheimera sp.
CTTCGGTATTACCACTGCCGCGGTGGTTGCAGCTGCCAATGAGTTATTAGCGTAAATGAAAAGGGGCCTGCTGGCCCCTCTTTTTAATTGATGTAGCAGCGGGTAATCGGGTAGCAATGACCATTAAAGTGGCAATTAACGGCTTTGGCCGTATCGGTCGGAATATTTTTCGGGCCATCTATGAATGCGGTCTGACAGAGCAAGTGCAAGTAGTAGCTATTAATGAACTGGCTGATGCTAAAGGCATAGCCCATTTGTTAAAATATGATACCTCACATGGTCGTTTTGGATTTCCGGTCGAACTGACAGAAAATGGTCTGCAGGTTAATGGCGATTCAATCGCGCTTTACTGCCAGGCTGATCCTGCGCAGTTACCCTGGCATGAACTCGCTGTAGATGTAGTGCTGGAATGTACAGGAGTATTTCACAGTCGGGCTGATGCTCAGCTGCATCTGGACGCCGGTGCTAAAAAAGTGCTGTTTTCACACCCTGCTGATGCCGATATTGATGCCACAGTTATTTATGGTATTAACCAGCATTTGCTGACTGATGAGATGACAGTGGTGTCGGCTGGTTCCTGCACCACCAATTGTATTGTACCGGTGATCCAGGTGCTGGATCAGCATTTTGGTGTTGAGAGTGGCACTATTACCACTATCCATGCGTCGATGAACGACCAGCAGGTGATCGACGCTTACCATAGTGATTTGCGTCGAACGCGGGCTGCCAGTCAATCAATTATTCCGGTGGACACTAAGTTAGCACGGGGTATTGAGCGCATCATGCCGCATCTGGCCGGGCGATTCGAAGCAATAGCGGTTCGTGTCCCTACAGTCAATGTAACGGCGATGGACTTAAGCGTTACTTTGCATCAGGACGTAGATTTAAATAAGGTGAATCGAGTGTTACAGCAGGCGAGGGCGGGTGCTCTTGCCGGTATTCTTGATTACACCGAAGAACCTTTAGTTTCGGTCGATTTTAATCATGATGCGCATTCTTGTATTGTCGATGGATCTCAAACCCGGGTCAGCCATAAACGTTTAGTCAAATGTTTAGTCTGGTGTGACAATGAATGGGGCTTTGCGAACAGAATGATCGATACATGCCGTGCAATGATGCGTTTTGTCTGAATTTTAATGTCATAAAAACTTATACCCGGGTGGCTTAGAGCTGCAGGGCGGCGATAAGCCAGTAAAACCCCAGGAGCATAGTGAAGTTATTTAACTGGGGTAACATGGCACAGTCAACATAGCTGCAGCTTCAAGTACGATGGGGATAAAATTAATCAAATCACAGGAGTCTGGTATGTCAGTAATTAAGATGGCGGATGTCGATTTAACAGGGAAGCGGGTACTGATCCGTGAAGACTTAAACGTACCGGTTAAAAACGGCAGGGTGACCTCAGATGCTCGTTTAAAAGCCGCTATACCAACCATTGAATTAGCCTTGAAAAAAGGTGGCAAAGTCATGGTGTGCTCGCATCTTGGACGTCCTGAAGAAGGCGTCTATGCAGAAGAATTCTCAATGGCGCCTGTGGTGGATTATTTAAACAACGCTTTGTCTGTGCCCGTGCGCTTGGTCAAAGACTATCTGGACGGCGTTGAAGTCAATACCGGTGAAGTCGTCGTATTTGAAAATGTGCGTTTTAACCAAGGTGAAGGTAAAAACGACGAGACCTTATCTAAAAAACTGGCTGCTTTATGTGATGTCTTTGTAATGGATGCCTTTGGCACTGCCCATCGTGCCCAGGCTACGACTCATGGTGTCGCAAAGTTTGCGCCTGTTGCCTGTGCCGGTCCTTTACTGGCTGCTGAGTTAGATGCGTTAGCCGCAGCGCTGAAAAATCCAAAAAGACCTTTGGTAGCTATTGTTGGTGGTTCTAAAGTGTCGACCAAACTGACAGTACTGGAATCCTTATCTGGAATAGTGGACCAGTTGATTGTTGGTGGTGGTATTGCCAATACCTTTATTGCGGCTCAGGGATATGCCGTAGGCAAATCTCTGGTTGAGACCGATCTTATTCCTGAAGCCAAACGCTTAATGGCTCAGGCCAAAGCCAACGGCGGCTCAATTCCGGTACCTACAGACGTGGTGACAGGTAAAGCTTTTGCAGAAGATACACCTGCAACCACTAAGTCTGTTGCAGAAATTAGTGACGACGATATGGTATTTGACATTGGCCCTGATAGCAGTGCGGCTTTAGTGGATATACTGAAAAATGCCGGCACTATTGTTTGGAACGGCCCTGTGGGTGTGTTTGAGTTTTCATCTTTTGAACAAGGCACCAAGGCCTTGGCTTTAGCAATAGCCGACAGCAAAGCGTTTTCTATCGCTGGGGGAGGAGATACCTTAGCCGCCATCGATAAATATGATTTGGCTGACAAAATTTCCTATATTTCGACTGGTGGTGGCGCGTTCCTGGAGTTTTTGGAAGGTAAAACTTTACCAGCAGTGGAAATTCTGGAACAACGCGCAAAAGCGTGAGCCTAAAACTGTTAAATTACAAATAAATACAAAAATACTAAAAAATACGACCCTTGGCTTTGTACATTATAGATCACCACAGGTGACAACAGAGCCAAAGGTCTTAAACACAACCCTTACCCTACACAAAGAGAGAGGATCTCATGGCTCTTATTTCAATGCGTCAAATGCTGGATCACGCTGCTGAATTTGGTTACGCAGTACCAGCCTTTAACGTTAACAACTTAGAACAGATGCGTGCCATAATGTTGGCTGCGGATGCGACAGACAGTCCTGTGATAGTTCAGGCTTCCGCCGGAGCCCGTAAATATGCCGGAGCACCTTTTTTACGCCATTTAATTTTGGCGGCTATTGAAGAGTTTCCACATATTCCGGTCGTAATGCATCAGGACCATGGTACTTCTGCAGCTGTATGTCAGCAGGCCATCCAGTTGGGATTTTCGTCTGTCATGATGGACGGCTCTTTGGGCACCGATGGCAAAACTCCGATGGATTACGACTATAATGCCGATATAACGCGTCGTGTTGTTGATATGGCGCATGCTTGTGGCGTTTCAGTAGAGGGCGAATTAGGTTGTTTAGGCTCCCTCGAAACAGGAGCTGCGGGTGAGGAAGACGGTATTGGTGCTGACTGTATCTTAAGTCACGACCAGATGCTGACTGATCCCGAAGAAGCTGCTCAGTTTGTCAAAGCAACAGGTGTGGACGCGCTGGCAATAGCGTGCGGTACTTCACATGGTGCCTATAAATTCAGTCGTCCGCCGACAGGCGACATTCTGGCGATAGATCGGATTAAACAGATCCATGCCCGTATCCCTGATACACATTTGGTGATGCATGGTTCATCTTCGGTGCCCCAAGAGTGGTTGGCTATCATCAATGAATATGGTGGTGCTATACCTGAAACTTATGGTGTGCCGGTAGAACAAATTCAGGAAGGTATCAAGTTTGGTGTGCGTAAGATCAATATAGATACTGACTTACGTTTAGCTTCCACTGGAGCTATACGCCGTTACATGGCGAAAAATCCGGCTGAATTTGATCCTCGTAAGTATTTGCAGGAATCAGTCAAAGCTATGACTGAAATTTGTAAAGACCGTTATCAGGCTTTTGGTACTGCTGGTAACGCGTCAAAAATAAAAGCCATTTCTCTTGAACAAATGGTGAAGCTGTATGAGTCGGGAAAACTAACACCGAACATTAAATAAGCAAAAAAATTAATGGAATATTAATACGGGAAGGCCCCCGGTTTTGCTAAAGAAAAAATGGGTATAAATCGCCTTTAAATTGCAACAAAACTGTCATCGCTGACTGTCTTAGTTATATTGACAATCCGCGATTTTGCTGCAATGATGCGGGCGGTTTACCCTTTAACCGGGTTATCTTTTGTTACAAAAAATAGCCTTTCAAAAACAGGTTACGTTAATCAGCAATTATTGGTTGGGAACTATGTCTAACAATAACATTCGTAAGAGTCTGGTTGCTTCTGCTCTGTTTGGAGCATTCGCATTGGCCAGCACCTCAGTAGCAGCAGATCCACTGGCAGAGTTGCATAAAGCGGGTCAGCAAAACATCCGCGCTGCAGTTCAGTCTCAGGAAAAAATCAACAACATTTTTGACCAAAGTCAGGAATTATTGGCCGAGTACCGCCAATTAGTTGAACAAACTGAAAACTTAAAAGTATACAACGACCACGTTGCTAAATTAGTTGCCGATCAAAACGCATCTCTTGCTTCGTTTGACAAGCAAATTGGTACTATCGAAGGTACTAAACAAGGTATCGTTCCTCTGATGTATCGTATGGTTGATACCTTAGAAGCCTTTATCAAAGCCGATATGCCAATAGATCTGGCAAACCGCTTAGCTCGTATCGATCGTTTACGCGCTGTTTTAGGTAACTCAGCTGTTAACACTTCTGAAATGTATCGTCTGGTGATCGAAGCTTACCAAATCGAAAAAGATTTAGGCACAGCTCTGGTTACTTACACAGACAAACTGGCTGTTGATGGCAGCGAAATTACTGTGAACTACGTTTACGTAGGTCGCGTTGCTTTACTGGCTCAATCTCTGGATGAAAAACAAGCCTGGATGTTTAACAAAACTACAGGTCAATGGGAAGCTCTGGGTCAAGAGTACCTGGAATCTACCAAGTTCGCGATTCGTGTTGCGGGTAAACAAGCTGCCCCAGAATTGTTGAAACTTCCAGTGTTAGCAGCGGAGTAAGAATAAATGAAGAAAGTTTTTAAAGGTTTAGTAGTTGCAGCTGTGGTAACTATGTCTGCAGGCGTGTGCTTAACTGCTGCCGCCGATACAGCCAAACTGGATCAATTATTAGAGCAAGTTAAAAAATCACGCACTGCTGAAGGTAAAATCAACCAGCAACGCGAACAGGAATTTTTATCTGACCGCGCTGACAAACAAGCCCTGTTAAACAGAGCTAAAGCTGAGTTTGCTGCAGAAGAATCTCGTGGCAAGTCTTTAACTCAACAGTTTGCTGATAACGAAGGCAAATTAGCTGCTAAAGAAGCTGAATTACAAGCTGCTCAGGGTACTTTAGGTGAAATGTTCGGTATCGTTCGTGGTGCTGCAACTGAAACCATCGGTGGTATCGCAACTTCTAACATCAGTGCTCAGTTTAAAGGCCGTGATGAACTGCTGAAAAAACTGGCAGAAGCTAAAGAACTTCCAACTATCAATGAACTGGAAGAACTGTGGATTGCTCTGCAAACTGAAATGACTGAGTCTGCCAAAGTATCTAAGTTTGAAGGTAACGTTGTGTCTCTGGACGGTAACTCTGCTCAGGCTTCTGTTACTCGTGTTGGCGCATTCAACCTGATTTCTGATGGTGGCTACTTAGTATTTAATGCTGATACTCAGGAAATGCAGCCTCTGGTTAAACAACCTGAGTCTTACATTGTTGCTGATGCAGAAGCGTTCAAAAATGCAGCTCCAGGTGAAGTAAAACCAGTTTATATCGACCCAACGGGCGGTAACTTACTGCGTCTGAAAACTCAGGAAGCTACACTGGAAGAACAGTTCCACCAAGGTGGTACTCCAGGTTATGTAATCACAGTATTATTGCTGATCGGTTTACTGATCGGTGCAGTTCGTTTCGTTTCTCTGTCAGCAGCTTCTGCTGGTGTGAAAGCTCAGCTGAAAAACCTGAACAATCCATCAGAGAAAAACGCATTAGGCCGTATCCTGAAAGTTTACCACGACAACAAATCTGTTGACGTTGAAACTTTAGAACTGAAACTGGACGAAGCCATCATGCGTGAAACTCCGGATATCGAAAAAGGTATCGGTATTATTAAGCTGATCGCTGCTGTAGGTCCGTTATTAGGTCTGTTAGGTACAGTTATCGGTATGATCGGTGCGTTCCAGGTAATTACCTTACACGGTACTGGTGACCCGAAAATCATGGCTGGCCAGATTTCAATGGCGTTAGTAACAACTGTTCAAGGTCTGTTATGTGCTCTGCCATTACTGTTTATCCACTCTATGTTACAAAGTAAGTCAAACTCAGTCCTGCATGTTCTGGATGAGCAAAGTGCTGGTATCATCGCTGCTCATGCGGAGAAGGAGAAAGCGTAATGCATAGCCTGATAGAGCTTTGGGAATCTGTCAGGGATTTTATCGCGACCGGCGGTGATGTTCTGTATATCGTCGCCATAGTGCTCTTCATCATGTGGGTATTGATCATAGAGCGCTTCTGGTTTATCAATCGGGAATTTCCAGTGATGCGTAATAGAATCATCGCAGACTGGAACGCCCGGGCTGATACAACCTCATGGTATGCGCATAAAATTCGTGATGCGTGGGTGTCTGAGGCATCTACCAAACTGCGTGAGCGGATCGGTGTAATCAAAACTTTGGTTGCAATCTGCCCAATGGTTGGTTTGTTAGGTACTGTGACCGGTATGATCGCTGTTTTCGAAATTATGGCGGTACAAGGTACTGGTAACCCAAGACTGATGGCAGCTGGTATTTCAATGGCAACAATTCCAACTATGGCTGGTATGGTTGCATGTTTATCAGGTGTATTTGTAACGTCCAAACTGGAAGGTAAGGTAAAGTCAGCTGTTCATGATTTAGCTGACAACATGCCTCATCATTGATAGAGAGTAATTTATGGCACGTAAAATTAGACGTGAAGCCGAAGAGGCAGCAGTAGATTTAACGCCTATGTTGGACGTTGTATTTATCATGCTGATCTTCTTTATCGTAACGACGTCGTTCGTTAAAGAAGCTGGTATTGACGTAAACCGTCCTAAAGCGGCAAAAGCTCAATCTAAGCCGTCAGCCACTATCTTTATTGCAATCCGTGCAAACGGTGAAATTTGGATGGATAAACGTGCTGTTGACGTTGAGCGTGTTGGTGCTACTGTTGAGAAACTGTTAGCTGAATCGCCAACTGATACAGTGATCATTCAAGCAGATAAAGAAGCTAAGCATGGTGTCGTGGTTCAGGTAATGGACCAAATCAAGCTGGCTGGTATCGATAAGATTTCGATCGCTGCGGAGAACAAGTAATATGGTAAGGTTATTACTATCACTGGTAGTTGGTGCGGTAATAACGTTTTTCCTGTATGTGTTGATGGCATTCCTTATAGGTGGGGATGATACGTTCACCAATGCTAAAAAGGATCAAATCGTTATTGAAATTAACTCGACACCGCCTGAGTCAAAAGCTCAGACTCGTGTTCGGGTACCGCCACCACCACCGCCGCCGCCACCAGAGCCTCCAAAAGCTCCGGTAGCAGAACCTGAGTCAACGGACACTGGTGGTTCTATTGGTTTTAACCTGCCGTCTGTGGACGTAGGTGGTGCAAGTACAGGATTGGGTGACCCATCTTCAGCTATGATGCGTGATGGCGATGCTACTCCTATAGTACGTATTGAACCAAAATATCCTGTACAAGCTGCTCGTGATGGCTTACAGGGCTGGGTTAAAATGCGTTTTACTATTCTGGAAGATGGCAGCGTTGGCGACGTAACTGTGGTTGAAGCTGAGCCTAAACGTGTATTTGATCGTGAAGCGATTCGTGCACTGAAACGTTGGAAATATTCGCCGAAAGTGGTCGATGGTAAAGCAGTTCAGCAACCAGGTATTATGGTTCAGTTGGACTTCTCATTAGATCAGGCTGGAGGTTAACACCATGAAGAAAATGAGTACTATTACTTCAGCGTTGATCATCCTTGCAAGCTTTGGTGCTACCACTCTTAGCTCTTATGCTGTTGCAGCGCCTGATCAACAAAAGATCGACGCTCGCAAAAACCGCAAAACTACTGTAGTAGGCGAGCGTGTTGGTAAAGTAATTGCTAAAGCATACGAGTTATACAGTGCAGAAAAGATAAACGAGGCCATTGCTGTTTTATCAGAAATTGATGCCAGCAATGATTTCGATAAAGCTTTTGTCAATCGTTTTTTAGGCAACATGTGGGCCGCTAAAGACGAAAAGAAGGCAATCAACTATTTACGTCAGGCAGTAAAACCTGATCTGTTGAGCTTCACTGACCAGGCCGCTTCTTATCGTTTATTAGCAGATTTGCTGTTAAGCGAAAAGCAGTATGCCGAAGCTATCAAAACTTATTATCAGTGGCTTGATTTCACTGGTGAGAAAGACGCTAACGTTTATCTGCGTATCGGTAGTGCTTATATGGAGAACAAACAGTATCAGAAGGTCATTGAACCTGCTGATATGGCGATTGCTCTTCAAGACAAAGCTAAACCTAATGCTGGTCCTTATACGTTGAAGTTTTCAGCTTACTATGAGATGAAAAACAACAAAAAAGCGATCGAAGTATTGGAAACTACGGTGCAGGTTTTCCCTTCTGAGAAACGTTGGTGGACTTATCTGGCACAGTTCTACAGTATTGAAGAACAGTACGAAAAAGCTTTAGTGACGTTGGAAGTGGCAAATATGCAAGGCATGCTGGACTCTGCAAATGAGTACAAATTGCTGTCGCAGTTATATTCTAACGCTAACGTTCCATACAAAGCCGGTATCACACTGGAAAAACATATTAAGTCTGGTTTAATCAAAAAAGATAAAACTATGCTGAACAGTATGGCCAGTTCGTTCCAGGCAGCGCGTGAAATGGATAAAGCCGCTCAGTACTATGGCGAGTCAGCTCAGTTGGACAATGATGGTGATGCGTATCGTCGTCAGGGTTCTTCCCTGATCCTTGCTGAGAAATACTCTGCTGCAGTTGTAGCACTGAATAAAGCTCTGGAAGCTGGTGTTAAAGCCAAAGGTCCTGTGTACCTTGCGTTGGTAGAAGCATATTTCTATCAAAACAAGTTCAAGGACGCTTATCAGGCCGTTCAGAAAGTTAAAGGTGATCCTAAGTTTGGCCGCCAGGCAGCCAGCTGGGAGAGCTACATTAAAGAACGCGCCAGTAAAAACAACGTGAGTCTTTAATTTAAAAAACCCTGCTTCGGCAGGGTTTTTTTATCGCTGTATGTTCAATACAGCTGATTTAAATCCGTATAACTTCCAACAATACTCAACCAGGTCCAGTCTTTGAAGAGTTGCAGACAGGGCAGGCTATGTCATTTATTTTGCTGCAATTTGCTGCTTGTATCGTCACTTAGTTTAAAAAATACGCGAACGATCAAGGCTTTCTAAAAAACTGTTGACACCTTTGGTCTCGGCCCCTAGAATTCGCCTCGTCTTGTAGGGGATTGCATAGCAAACTCTACAATTGGTGTGGGGCTATAGCTCAGCTGGGAGAGCGCTTGCATGGCATGCAAGAGGTCAGCGGTTCGATCCCGCTTAGCTCCACCAAAGATTTTGTTCCAGTGTCCCTTTCGTCTAGAGGCCTAGGACACCGCCCTTTCACGGCGGTAACAGGGGTTCGAATCCCCTAAGGGACGCCAACAAAATCTGACAAACTGACTGTAGTGTCCCTTTCGTCTAGAGGCCTAGGACACCGCCCTTTCACGGCGGTAACAGGGGTTCGAATCCCCTAAGGGACGCCAATTAGTCAGTAAAAATATGATGTTTATGCGCCTGTCCCTTTCGTCTAGAGGCCTAGGACACCGCCCTTTCACGGCGGTAACAGGGGTTCGAATCCCCTAAGGGACGCCAATATCATATGAAGACCTTTCCAGTGTCCCTTTCGTCTAGAGGCCTAGGACACCGCCCTTTCACGGCGGTAACAGGGGTTCGAATCCCCTAAGGGACGCCACTTCAGCGTTACATCTGCAAGTGGGGCTATAGCTCAGCTGGGAGAGCGCTTGCATGGCATGCAAGAGGTCAGCGGTTCGATCCCGCTTAGCTCCACCAAACTTGCTATCTTCATAGCCACAAAATTACTGATTGATACTCGCAGATATCCTTACCTTTCTTTTAGCTGGCCAGACAGTGGATATTGCTATTCGTCTTTACACTGCAAGCCCACTAAAAAAGCGGCTCTGCAGCCGCTTCCTGACCTTCCTCAAACTTGGTTACATCTTTATTCTAGACTCGCCACTAAAGGTAGCATTAAATCCGCAATAACAGCCTGTGCT
>NZ_JAIWOI010000006.1 GCF_020217005.1 Rheinheimera sp.
CCACCATGATCGATGGTGCAGTATTCCAGGACGAAGTGACCAGCCGTAATATTATGGCCGTGCCTACCGTATTCCTGAATGGTCAGCAATTTTCGCAAGGCGCTATCAGCCTGACCAATATTCTGAATAAAGTAGACAGCAATGCAGCCAAACGTCAGGCTGAAGCGCTGAAAACTAAAGATACCTTTGATATGCTGATCGTCGGTGGTGGCCCAGCTGGTTCTGCAGCTGCGATTTATGCGGCCCGTAAAGGTCTGAACACTGGTATTGTGGCTGAGCGTTTTGGTGGCCAGGTGGCAGACACTGTTGGCATAGAGAACTTTATTTCTGTAAAAGAAACTGAAGGTCCAAAACTGGTGGCGAATTTAGAGTCTCATGTGCGTCACTACGAAGTCGACATTATGAACAGTCAAAAAGCTGTGAAGCTTGGCAAAAACGACTTGTTTGAAGTGGAACTTGAAAATGGTGCTGTACTGAAAAGTAAGAGTATTGTGTTATCCACTGGTGCGCGCTGGAGAGAAATGAACGTCCCAGGTGAAAAAGAATACCGTGGTAAAGGCGTTGCTTACTGTCCACACTGTGATGGTCCTTTATTTAAAGGCAAGAAAGTAGCGGTGATTGGTGGCGGTAACTCTGGTATTGAAGCCGCGATTGACTTAGCTGGTATAGTGCAGCATGTCACAGTGCTGGAATTTGACAGCAAACTGCGTGCGGACGCTGTGCTGATCAAAAAAGCAGAGTCTATGGGCAATATCACTATCATCACTCAAGCTCAAACTACTGAAGTTCTGGGTGATGGTCAGCGGGTTGTGGGCTTGCAGTACACTGATCGCAGTAACGGCGAAAGCAAAACTGTGGAACTGGCCGGTATCTTTGTACAAATTGGTTTAGTGCCAAATACAGAGTGGTTGCGTGGAGCTGTTGAATTAACTCCTCGTGGTGAAATTATCGTCGACAGCCATGGTCAGACATCCATGAAAGGCGTATTCGCCGCAGGTGATGCGACCAACACACCTTTCAAACAAATCATTATTGCCATGGGCAGTGGTGCGACAGCGGCATTAGGTGCTTTTGATTACCTGATCCGTAACTAACCCCAACTTAACAAGAGCCAGCTCAGATTAGTTAGAAATAACTTTTGTGGGCTGGCCTGTTTTTTATTTGGTTGTTCCTGCTTGTAAAACAAACCTGGCTTAGGTTTAATGTTTGATTTGAAAAGACACAACAGGACGTTGAGATGTTACAACAGGGAAAACTGAAAAGTTGGGATGCCAAAAAAGGCAGAGGTTTGATCCAACAAACCAAAGCAGGTCCGGATATTCCGGTTAGCCGCAGTGGATTTCGCAAGACGCCAGAGCTATTGCAGGACGGCGACCTCATTTTTTTCCAGATTGAAGTTGACGACCAGGCCAAACCTAAAGCTGTGTTGGCGTACAAAGCGGGTCAGAGTTTTGCACCGGCACCATTAGTAAACAGACCCAAATTATCCTCATTGCTGTTTCAGCAGTTGCTATCCGCGGTAGTGTGCTTGTCTATTCTGGTCTGGCTGACTTATCAGTTATGGTATCTATTCGGTCCGTCTGCTGAGCCTGTTATTTCTGAGGTGTCAGCCCCGGAAATTCTTCTGGACCAAACCAGATTAGCTGACGAAGCGGTCTGGCCACAGTTACAAGAACCACAGCAGCAAGGTACAAAATGGCACTGCGAAGGTAAGATACGATGCACCGAAATGCGTTCATGCGAAGAAGCTATTTTTTACCTGAATCATTGCCCTGATGTCGCTATTGACGGCGACCATGATGGTATTCCATGTGAGCAGCAGTGGTGTAGCAGACCAGGTTTTTAACCCAGAGTTTGCTGGCGTTTTTCAAATAAAGTTTTGCTGTAGCCTACGGCGAAATAAATCATCAGGCTGTGAAATACCATTACGGCCGCATAAGTCAAAGCTGCATTGGTAAAGTGCTGCGCCGGGATCACGCCTTGATTGCTACTGAACGTTAGCACTGCCTGGATCAGGGCGTCACTTAAAATCAATGCATAAATGACTTTGTGACTTTGCTGCTGGGTTAAAAAAGCATTTTGCTTTTTGCAGTAGCTATACACCAAAAACAGAGTCAAAGCCGGTAGCAACAATAAGTCCTGAATAAACCCCAATTTTACAGCGGAAAAGTAGTTAGCCAAGGCTAATGCCAGTAACACCAGTATTTGAATCGCAAAAAAACGACTGATAATAAAAGATAACATAGCAATACCTGTAGTCTAGTGAGAGTGTCAGCTTAAAGTATTGTTCGATAAATGGCGCTTCGACTTAAGTCTATACTGCCGCAGTTATGAATGATGCTCTGCCTGGGCAATCACCACCTGGTTGCGGCCATTGTGTTTTGCCTGATACAACGCAACATCGGCGCTTTGCATCCAACTTTCCCAGTCTTTGGCATGTTGTACCGTGGCTATACCTATAGAAGTGGTTAGGGCTGAGCCGTCAGGCAAAGCCAACTGGTGCCAGACGGCATGCCGGATTTTTTCTGCTAAACGATGCAAATCAGCTAACTGTATTTCTCTGATCAGTAATACAAACTCTTCACCACCATAACGAAACACCGAATCTTGTTGACGGATCATCTGTTTTAACAGCGGCACTAACTGGCTCAATATTTGATCGCCGGTCTGATGGCCAAAGTTATCATTAATACGTTTGAAATGATCCAGATCCAACAGCATTAAGCCGCTGACTACGGCTTTTTGTTGATAATGCTGGATGGCATAATTTAATTCGTCCGTCAGAGAATGTCGGGTGGCTGCTCCTGTCAAGGGGTCTGTTGTCGCTAAGCGGCGTAATTCCTGACGTTGCAGATGGGTGCGATAAGCAAAAATATAAGCAAAAATGCTGGTAATAAGAGTAGTGGTAATAAACGCCATTAACTGGAAATTATTGGCGAAAATAACTGTATGATCTGAGAAATTCAGCGAAACTATGGCGCAAACCATTAATAAAAGCAGTAATAAAGCTTTGATTGGTGCTACTAAAAAGAAAATAAATACCATCAAAGGGTAGATCCAGAATAAAACGTCCTGACCAAGTTTCATGCAGACTAAAACAGCGCCAAAGCAAAATACTGCTGCCATTAAAAAGCCGGGTCTTTCGGTATCACCTGTATGCCATGCCATAAGAACGGAAAAAGCGCTGACGGCAATCATCAATAAATCCACTAAACCTACTAAGTAATTGCCCGTTGCAATTCGGAATAAAGCGTAAGGCAATAAAGTACCGCTGGCTATCACGCCAACCAGTGTAATCATCGACAGGTGGAAATCATTTTTTAGGCGTTGTAACAAGCTTCAATCCTTGCCACTTCGGCTGGTGGCTTTGTAATAAAGTCTAAACTGTGTTTAAGAGCTTTACTCTGACAAAGAAAGCAGACGAACACAACTCTATTGTTTTGTCTGCTTTTTTGTCCCTATCACTCGCCGCTATCTAGTCTTTAAAGCGTGCTGCCAGCTGCTGTAATGCCGTCAGTTGTTGCACAATCAAATTCTGGATACGTTCATCCGTCAACTTCACTTCGGCATCAAAGCTATTGGCAAAAGCATTACAGAACACTTCTGGCTTATTCACCAGATGCACATCTAAAAACACGCACACCTGGCGTAAGTGATACTGAGCCCTGGATGTTCCCATTCCCCCGCCTGACCCCATAATAGCTGCGACTTTTCCGGCCAGTAAGGCATTGTTCGGTTCACGGGATGCCCAGTCCAGAGCGTTTTTCAGCGCAGGTGCAATAGAGTAGTTGTACTCAGGGCAAGCCAGCAACAAAGCGTCTGCGCTGGCAAACTGAGCCAGTAAGCGCTCTACAGCAACGGGTTTTGCAGTAAGGTCAGCATTAAAAAAAGGTACGTCGCTAAGATCTGCCAGTTCAATCTGCATGCCTTGTGGTGCATGGGCTATGGCATATTCTACTAAAGCTTTGTTGGTAGATTTAGCACGTAAGCTGCCACATAGTGCTAATACTTTTAGTCCGGACATTAGATTCTCCTTGAGGTTGAGTCTGACTCTACACTAAGGCTGAATGAAGCGGATGACAACCTGATTCAAAACAAAGCTGGGTTTAAAAATGGAATCATCGCCAGAATCAATGCCTGATGATAGACAGAGCTGCGGCTGAGCTTGTCCTGCGTCAGCAGGGCAATAGCGCCGCCTTTTTGTTTGACATTCGTCTGGTCAAACATTGCATCCATCACATCACCCAACTCTTTACCTTGCTGCAGTTGCAATAAAGCCGCTGGTGGCAACATTAAACTGGCGGAACGGGCTTTGCCAATTTTGCCCTGATGTTCAATCACCATCCAGGCAAAGGTAAAATCACCATCTAAGCCTGCTTCAATGGCAACACGATAATCAGCCTGAATATTTGCCAGTTCAGCCACACGGTTCATGGCACCTGACAAGGTCTCATCACTGCTCATGGGCTGATCTGCGACACCACTGGGCACTGCAATACCTTGCACTTCCAGAGGTTCTGCCGGGAATAGTTGTGCGAAAGCAGAGGCTACTGCGTTGATTTTGGCTGGATTAGCTGAAGCTACTTTTATTTTTAACATCAAAACACCTGTTGTTCTGATCGAAGAAATTGCAGAAAAAATAAAGGCGGCCAGAGCCGCCTCTTTATTAGCCTATCGTGTTAACCTGCTAAACCTACATAGACGTGTTGTACGTCGTCGTCAGCGTCTATTGCTTCCAGGAAGGCTTCTACTTCGGCACGTGCAGCATCATCCAGTGTGACCGGATTATTTGGGCGGTACACCAGTTTGGCTGAAGTAACGTTAAAACCATAAGCTGGTAAAGCTTTGCTGACAGCGTCCAAATCTGTAGGTTCTGTTAAGAAAACGCTATCGCCTTCTTCACCTTCTTCAAAGTCCTGTGCTCCTGCTTCAATAGCTGCCACTTCCAGATCGGCGTCCGGTGTTACGGCGTGCGCGACTATTTCGCCTAAATATTTGAAATCCCAGGATACTGAACCTGAACTGCCAAGCTGGCCTTTACGGAACAACACGCGAATACTTTGAGCTGAACGGTTTTTATTGTCTGTTAAACATTCAACAATGACCGGCACCTGATGCGGGGCAAAACCTTCATAAACGACAGTTTCATAGTTAGCAGGGCCGTCCAGTAAACCTGCGCCTTTTTTGATAGCACGCTCTAAAGTCTCACGAGGCATGGAGGCTTTTTTCGCCGCTTCCACTGCAACACGTAATTTTGAGTTCATATCAGGGTCAGCACCATTGCGGGCTGCAACCATGATTTCTTTTGCTAATTTAGTAAAAATACGGCCTTTGGCAGCCGATGCATCGGCTTTATGTTTGGCTTTCCATTGAGCACCCATTGCTTCTCTCTCGTATCTGTATCAGTAAAAATTAATGCTGGTGACCACAGTCATGGTCACAATGTTCGCCGTGTTCATCATCAAAATCGTCGTCGCCGTCCTGATGTTGCATCACGCCCCAGCCATCATTATGGCCACCAAATTTTTTAGCGAATTTATCCAGTTCAGCTTCACGGGCTGTAACAGCAGCGTGTTCAGGCAGCATAGTCTGGTTGACGATCAGCTCCCATTGCTCCAGGTCATTGAAGTGCAATTCCACCTCACCTTGAAGCTCTGACGCCACTAAAGCTGCCATGGCTTTTTCTGCCTGTTCTTTGTTTTTAAACACCAGATAAAAATCGATGGCCAAAGGCTGGTTTAAATCTATTCCGGCGTCCATTAAGGCTCGCAGCATATCGCCATTGCCGTCATCAGGAAATTGCATGGTCCGCTCTCCACATCAGTTTAGTTGGCCGACCCGGTTGGCCCAGTACGGCAAGTGGCCGGATTATAGCAATATTTTCGCGCTGATGTGTATGGCAATCTGGTGTGGAACTTGACCCATATCATGGATAGTTGCAGACTCTGTTTAAACCTGTGTTAAGAGTTTAGAAAAATGAAAGTAGTCTGCCTTCTGTTGTTTTGTATTAGCACGCCACTTTGGGCTGATTTGCACGATAGTCATGATAGTCACGGCGTCCATGGTATGGTGTTGCTTCAGGTTGAAAACCGCTTGATAGCCTCCCATTTACCTCTGCCCACTGGTAAACATGCCCACCAGATCGTGCTTCAGGTGAGCAGCGATCTGCCGGATAAAGCGCTGAATGCCTTATCAGAAAAACATTTAGTCACGCTGGAGCCAGAAGCTTTTGCCCTAACGGATTTACAGCAAGGCAAGCTGAACAGTTTTAAAGCTAAAGTCTACCTCGGCCATTTTGAGCGCAGTGGTCAGCAGCTTGGTACAGTGACTGTGCTGGTCAAACAAAAACTGCTGGATAAAGCTGTAGGTTCAGCCAAAGATCCTGAGGCTATCTATCTGATACCTCTGCAACAGGGAGAACTCCTGGTAAAGGCCATTTCAGGGCAGGGCTCAGTAGATGAAATTTTGTACCGGACAAAAGGAAAAACAGAGCAACTTTATTTTGAAAGCGCAGATTTTGCGCTGACAACGAACTAATACCTATGTTGCTGTACTTAGTGCGTCATGCTACGGCGCAGGACAGATCTTTAGGCATTGCCGATCCCATGCGTCATTTGGTTGATAAAGGCATAAAACAAACACAAAGGCTGGCGGAGTTCTGTAAAAAGCAGCAGCTAGAACCAGAACTTTTGCTGACTAGCCCTCTGGTGCGTGCCGAACAAACTGCGGCTCTATTGCACCTTCAGGCCGGGTGGCCAGAACCTCAACAAAGGGCCTGGCTTATTATCGATACCTTGCCGGAAGTCCAGCTCAAAGCACTCACCGAGTTGATGCTGCAGGGAGTTAGTTCTGTGTGCTGTGTAGGGCACGAGCCCGATATTTCAGCTTTATTAGCTGTATTATTGAATACTGAAGCCGGGCATTTTTTAATTAAAAAGGCATCTGTCACAGCGCTTGAACTGACTCAGCAAGGCGCTGTACTGCTCTGGTCTTTACCTGTAGCTTTATTGTAACGTTCAAAGGCTAAGGCTGGATTTTGTTCGATTGCCGACTGTTGGATAAAATGCTGCAACTGTGGAAAAAACTGCAGAAATACTTGTTCTGTTTTTAACTGGATCTCTGGTAATTCATCCGCGATGGCGGCATAACGACTGGTAAAGCGGCCACGACATGCCATACGGCGCAGCGAATATTGGATCCCTGCCAGTTCGGCGTAGTTGCCAAACCAGTCTTGTTCTGTCACGGCTTTAAAGGTTTTTGCCATGGAGTCCGGCATAAAAGGCAAGTCACTTCTTAAGCTTTGATACAGCTGGACTTTATAATCATTGAAGTTGGAGTCAAAAAATTGTGACCAATATTTGATTAGACAAAAGTCAAACAGCATATCCAAAGCTATAGGGGCAAAACGTCGCATTGGAGGGCTAAAAAACTGCCTGGCGGCACGAACATCCGGATGTCGATCAGTAAACCAGTCGACGGCCCTGTGGTTATATAAACCCGCAGTAACGGCAGGGGTTAATAGTTCCGGCTGAGTACCATGGTAAAAGTCGCCCAATAAATTACCAATACGGGAATTTGTATTAGGTTGTGCAAATAGCAGATGAGCCAGATAATTCATTGCATGCCAGAATTTCTGCAAAAACTGCCTCTAGTCTAAGGCAAAACAGATGTATTTGCTGCACTAATCCGCTATAAGTAAAGGTCATTAATCTAAAGGAAATACAAAGGGATAATGGAAATGAAGCAAGGGGTTTTATCTATAGCTGTGTTAGTTCTTGCCGGCTGTAGCAGTATCAGTCCGCAGGAGTGTCAGGTTGGCGACTGGTTTGCTATTGGCAAAACTGACGGCCAGCAGGGTATAGCCAGCAGTAAGTTTCGCAGTTATCAAAAAGAATGCGCTGAACATGGTCTGAGCTCCGATTTTTCAGCCTATGAGCGTGGTCATGCCGAAGGTGTGTTGTTGTACTGCACTTACGATGCTGGCCGGGAGCTAGGTCAAAGCGGCGGCGCTTATAATAAAGTCTGTACCGGGGCTCTGGAGCCACAGTTCCGTTTGGGTTATGACAGGGGGCGCCTTTGGTATCAAGCTGAATCGGCGTTACAAAACCTGCAAAAAACTCTGCAACAAAATTCCAGAACAATAGACCAACTGGAGCAACGTATTGACGACAATACGCAAGAGCTCAGTTCGATCAAAGACAAGCAGCAAAAACAGCAGTTGCTGGACGAAAATCGCAATTTACAGCAGGAACTGCGTCAGTTAAATCAGATGCAAGGCCAATTACAGCGTGATTTGAAACAGGCTGAACTGCAGTTTAGCCTGATCCAGCAAGGTGGTTAACTGATGAAGTTATTCTGTGGTCTGATGCTGAGTGTTCCGCTATTGGCCTTGGGCGCGCCACAGGATATCACCTGGACCGCAGAAAAACTGCTGATAGCAGGCCAGCGCAGTCGCTTGCCTTACCAGCCGCAATGGCCAGCGAAAAGAGCTGATCTTGTTGCCTATGGCATGACTGGTGTTGTGCCGGAAGGGATTGACTGTCAGTTGGACGTCAAGCTTAAAGATGAACTTTTGCTTAGTTTACCCTGCAGTAAAGCTTATGTGCTGGAACGTCCTTTGCGTATTACGCCGGGGATGAGATTGGAACTGTTTTTACATAACACCAATTTATTCAGCCCTGGTGAGGAAGTTGTGCTTCGTAACAGGATTTCTCTGGACGTCGCTAATTAGCCTGGCTCTGTGTTTCAGGCTGACTTAACCAGGCTTGAGCCATACCACAACTTAATATCAATAAGGCTCCCAGCCACTGCAGTAAAGACATGGGTTCTGCAAATAACAGCCATGCAGCCACAATCACCACCACAGGTTCCAGATAAGCCAGAGTACCAAAGACTCGGGTTGGTAAATGAGCAATAGCTTGCAAAGCAAATATCAAAGCTAAAAAACCTGGAAACAAAGCAGCGATAATCAGCCAGATCCATTGATTAGCCTCAGGCCATGCCTGATTTAACATCAAAGGTAAAACACAAAAAGACCCTACAAGTAACTGATAAAAACTCTTTTGATACAAAGGTATAGTCGTAGGCACCTTTTTATTGAGCAGTATAAAAGCTGTATAGGTCACTAAGGATGCTAAGGCATACCAAAGGCCTTGCTGTTGTTCAATACGGCTATCGATCCGAAATTCCTGCAGCATAAAAAAACCAAAAAATGCCAATAGGATCAGGATGAATGTGCCTTTGGTCAGGCGTTCTGCAAACAGAAAATGCGCCAGTATTGCGGATAAAGCGGGGGCCAGATAAACCAGCAATATCGCTAATGTCAGCGAAATCGTCTGAATAGAAGATAAAAAACACAAGATAAAACTGGCCAGTAGTACACCGTTGAGGATAACCAATGGTGATGGCTTTCCCGCCAATAACTTAAGTTGCCCTGTCAGGCTTAAATACAAAGCCAACATCACTGCACCTAAACCTAAACGGTAAAAAGTCAGGCTGGCTGGGCTTACTTCGCTGTAACGGGCTATCACACCAATAGTGCCCATCATTGCGGCCGCCAGAGCCGCCATATAAAAATAGCGATACGAGGAGATGTGCATAGGACCGGCCATCACAAGGCGAACAACAAGGGCGTCACTTTAGCTGGCGGATTTGTACAATTCAAGCTAGCGATTGAGCTGGGATATTGCTCTGGGCCGGTCAGATTTCCTGCGCTGCTCTCTGCTGAGTCAGGGCTGCAATGGTATTGGTCACTGTTTTGGATACTTGCTCTATCAGGTCCTGGGATTGATGCACCTGCTCAACAAGGCGGGCACCATCAGTTGCAAAGGTACTGGCGTTGTTCATTTTTTGCATCGCCAAAGCCGTCAGCTCCATATTTCTTGATACCACAGATTCAATTTCCTGAGTGGAAGTACTGGTTCGTGATGCCAGATTACGGACTTCGTCTGCAACGACAGCGAAGCCCCGGCCGTGCTCAGCTGCTCTGGCAGCCTCAATA
>NZ_JAIWOI010000049.1 GCF_020217005.1 Rheinheimera sp.
TCCAGATTGGGGTGTAACCCATCTGCTTGCATCCATTGCTGTTTTAACGCTATGGTCTCCATAAAGAAAGGCCACAGAGGTATGTGCTGTTCTTTGGCAATCTTTGGATATAGATCAGTGAATAATTTGGTGTAACGTGGACCATAGTTTGGTGGGATACGTATTTGCATTAACACAGCCTTACTTTGTTGCTGTTTTATGTGCGTCACCATTGCATGGAGATTGCTTTCAAGCTGGGGCACGGGAAAACCACGCAGGCCATCGTTGGCGCCAAGTTCAATCAGCACGTAATCGGGTTTGTGCTGTTCGAGCAGGGCCGGTAAACGTGCCAGACCACCACCGGAGGTTTCACCGCTGATACTGGCGTTGATCAGTGTCCAGCTACTGTCCTGCTGGTCTAGTTTTTGTTGAAGTAGTTGAACCCAACTTTGTTGTTGGCTTAACCCATAACCGGCGCTCAGACTATCGCCCAAAATTAACAGCGTTTTGGCTTGTACCGCAGCTGCGGTCAACGACAATGCCAAAAGCATAACGTAGAACATTCGAATCATGAAAACACCTATACCTCATATTGTTGCCAAAGATGTTGTAAAAACAGTTCAGCTTACCGAATCTGAGCTTACCATACTGCAAGATATCCACCTGACTATCAATCAGG
Source organism: Rheinheimera sp. (assembly GCF_020217005.1). Classification (GTDB taxonomy): domain Bacteria; phylum Pseudomonadota; class Gammaproteobacteria; order Enterobacterales; family Alteromonadaceae; genus Pararheinheimera. The sequence continues at coordinate 659 of NZ_JAIWOI010000049.1, forward strand.
GCGCGACAGTCGCCATTGTAGGGGCTTCCGGCTCAGGTAAGTCTACCCTATTAGGGATATTGGCTGGTTTGGATCAGGCCTCATCCGGTGAAGTTTATCTGGCCGGTCAACCATTACATCAACTAAGTGAAGACCAAAGGGCAGAATTAAGGGCTAGATCTGTTGGTTTTGTATTTCAGTCATTTTTGTTGTTACCCAGTCTGACTGCTTTGGAGAATGTGACTTTGCCAGCTGAACTTGCCGGCATGCCCGATGCACGGGTCCGGGGCTTGGAATTACTGGCTCAGGTTGGATTAAGCCACAGAGCTGATTTTTTTCCAAATCAAATGAGTGGTGGTGAGCAACAGAGGGTCGCTATAGCCAGGGCTTTTATCACTAAACCTGCGGTACTTTTTGCCGACGAGCCTTCCGCTAACCTGGACAGCGCCACAGGCGAAAAAATTGAGGATTTGTTATTTGAACTGAATGAACAACAGGGCACGACCTTAATATTAGTGACACACAATCATGAACTGGCGCAGCGCTGTCAATACAGATACCTGATGCACGCAGGCCATCTTGCCGCTGAGCAACCAAAGGCTACAGAGGATAAGCGTCATGTGGGGTAAAATAGCCTGGCGTTTGTTCTGGCGCGAATTAAGCAGGGGAGAGTTATGGGTTATTGCTTTTTCGCTTTTTCTTGCTGTGTTAACAGTGGTGAGCTTGTCTGGTATTACTGAGTCTGTGCGTTCAGCTTTGTTTCAGCGCAGTGCCAACTTTGTCGCAGCGGATCTGATCCTGCGCTCCAGCGTGGCTTTTAACGAACAGGTGCAGCAACAGGCCGATCAACTTGAACTGCAATCTGCGCGTCAGGTGCAGTTTAATTCTATGGTATTTGCCAAAGACCTGATGCAGTTGGTTTCTATCAAGGCTGTCTCTGCAGAATATCCGCTGAGGGGCCAGCTAAAATTAAGTTCCTCTGTGGCAGACCCGACAAAAACAGCCTCATTGCAACAAGGCCAGTTGTATCTTGAGAACCGTTTGTTTAGCTTACTGAATATTAAAGTTGGTGACAGTATTGAGCTGGGAGAAAAGGAATTCATTGCTGCGGGTGTCATAGTGGAGGAACCTGATGCTCCGCTTTCGGTATTTGGCAGCTCACCCCGTATTTTAATGCAGCTGGAAGATGTTAATGCTACAGGCATTATTCAACCGGGCAGCCGCATCAGTTATCGCTTAATGTTTGCAGGAGCGCAGCAACAGCTTGGGCTTCTGGAAACTCAAACCAAAGAACTTCTTGGTCCTCAGGACAGATGGCAGAAAATGGATAGAGAATCCGCCATAGGAGGCGCTCTGGACAGGTCTGAACGCTTTTTGTTGTTATCCGGACTTCTGGGTATAGTTCTGGCAGCTTGTGCCGCTGCAGTGGCTGCAAATCGTTATAGTCAGCGTCACGCCCGCTCTGTTGCTGTGATGAAAGCTTTAGGGGCTACCACCAGCTTAAGCAGAAAGATTTATGGCAGTCATTTGCTTTTCGTGGTGATTTTCAGCGTAGGTTTTGGTTTGATAGCCGGGCAGCTGTTGGTGTTGTTAAGTCAGTGGGGGGTTGCGTTCTGGATGCCAGAGTATCTGGCAGAATTCAGCGTCCGGCCTTTGGCTCTGGGTATGTTAACTGCTGCTATCTGTGCATTATTGTTCTCTGCCCGGCCTTTATGGCGTCTTGCTGCCGTGCCTGCACTGAATGTGCTCAGGGAAAAGCCAGACCAGGTTAAATTCGATGTTGTGCATCTGGCCAGTGGCTCAGTGGCCATCTGGTTATTGATGTGGCTTTTTAGTGGCGACATTTGGATCAGCAGTTGGTTGTTTGCTTTGTGTCTGCTGTTTGCGGCTTTGCTCATGGGATTCGCGGCCTTACTGGTTCGGATAGCAAAACCTATGACGGCAGGCCAAAGCAGCGCATTGAAGCTGGCACTGGCGAATTTACGCCGCAGGTTATGGCCTAACGCATTTCAGTTGATCACTTTTAGCCTGGCTTTGTTCTTATCTTTATTGCTGTATTTTTTACGCTCTGAGTTGCTCGATCAGTGGCAGCAACAGGTACCGCAAGGAGCACCTAACCAGTTTTTGGTTAATTTAACGGACCAGGATAAAACAGCATTGCAGCAATTGGCGAAGGCGCATCAGCTGAGATTAACAGAGTTTTATCCTATGGTGAGCGGCAGGGTATTGGCTGTTAATGGTGAGAATTTCGCTGATGAGGCGACAAAAGAAAAGCCTGAACAACGACAGGGCGTAGGGCGTGAACTGAATTTAACCTGGTTAAATCACTTGCCTGACAATAACAAGTTAGAAAGTGGACAATGGTTTAGTACCGATACCAAAGCTGAAGTGTCGGTCGAATCTCAACTTGCTGAAAGGTTGCAACTGAAGCTGGGTGACCAATTACAGTTTTCTGTTGGTGGTCAGTTGTTTGAAGCGAAAATCAGTAGTATTCGTAAAGTAGACTGGAACAGCTTACAGCCGAATTTTTATATGGTGTTGTCACCCGATCTGATGCAAGGCTTTCCAGCTACTTATATCACGGCTTTTTATCTGGATATGTCAGAACAGGAATTGTTAAATCAGATAGTCCGGCAATTTCCGACTGTCAGTCTGATCTCAGTCGATACCATCTTAAAACAAGTGAATGACATTATTGCTCAGGTGTCTGTCGCTTTAACCTTTATCCTACTCCTGGTGTTTGCTTCTGCAGTGCTGGTTCTGGTGGCGCAGGTACAGGCTACGTTAGAACAAAGGGAGCAGGAGCTGGCAATTTTGCGCACTCTGGGGGCGAAATCAACCTTCCTGAAGGCTGCTTTGTTGTATGAGTTTGCGGCCTTAGGTGCTTTGGCAGGTCTATTTGCAACTTTACTGGCTGAAGTGCTGCTGGCTGCAGTGCAGCAGCAGTTTTTTGACTTGCCTTATAGCCCACACTGGAATTTATGGTGGTTGGGGCCAGTAACTGGTGTGGTATTAGTTACTACCTTAGGAGCCTGGCAGGTCAGGGGGTTGTTGAAGATGTCTGGTAGTACATTACTTAGAAGAGCCCTTCAGAATTGAAGGGCATTTAAGGCCTCTTTGAGTTTAGGATAGTGGAACTGAAAACCACTATCCAGTAGGCGTTTAGGTTGCACATTCTGACCAAATAGCAACAGGTCTGCCATCTCACCAAAAGCCAGACGTAAAATAAAAGCCGGCACTGTAAAAGGTGCCTTTTTACCAAAACGCTCGGCTAACAGCTGGCTAAAGTCTTTGTTGCTGACAGGGCGTGGTGCTGTAGCATTAAAAGGCCCGCTCAAATCATCATGTAACAATAAGAATTCAATTAGGTTCACCATATCTTCAATATGGATCCAGGACATAAATTGCTGGCCATCTGCTATAGGTCCACCTAAGCCAAACTTAAACAAGGGCAGCATCTTGCTAAGAGCTCCACCTTTGTTACTAAGCACTATGCCGGTGCGTAACAGACAAACCCTTGTTTTTTCGCCTGCGGCGCGCTGTGCCAAATTTTCCCAGCGGGCACAAATGTCGTGGCTGAACTCGGGATAAAAAGATTTATAATCTTCGGTCACTACTGTATCGCCCTGGCGGCCATAAAAACCTATGGCAGAGCCGCTAAGCAATACCTTAGGCGGGGTAGGGCATTGTTGAATTTTCTCTGCCAGAGCTTCAGTGATCTGCCAGCGGCTTTGGCAAATTTTTTCTTTTTGACTTTCGGTCCAGCGTCTGTCCGCTATTGGCTCGCCAGCCAGATTGATCACAGCGTCAATCTGATTAAGGTCGAATTGCTCAAGAGATTCCTGATAGTTGGCATCTATAGCCAGAGTTTGTCTGGCTCTGACCGCTGAGCGACTGAGAATATGTAACTGATGTTGCCCTTGCCATTTCGCAACTAGAGCCCGCCCGATCAAGCCTGTTGCGCCTGTGATCAAAATGTTCATTTAAAACTCCGTTAGCCAAGTGCTGAATTTACCCAAGTATAAGAGTTTTAATACGGCTCTGTGTGCAATCAGGGTTCAGTGCGAATTTGTTTTAAAAATTCGACGCGTTGTTTCAGATGAAGTAGCTGACATTCTTTGTATAAAACACCAGCTGCATCTGTGTCCGGCAGCTGGCCTATAAACTGCCAGCGACAGTCTTGTTCGACATAAGTATTAAAACTTTGACGTGCTTTATTAAACATCTTCAGACCATCTTTACGGCCTGTGCTATTTGCCTGTTCTTCCAGTAAGAACTGGTGGTTATTCTCCCAACTTGTCAGTTCTCTGCGACTTTGCTCCAGTTTTTGATCCAGACATTGCATATAGTCTGTTTTGTTTAATTTCGTCTGATCACAAGCTTGCTGCGCAGTAAGCTGGAACGCGCATAGTAAACCCATCAAGGCTAGTAGTTTATTCATTTAATACCTGGCTCCGGAAAACGTATTACGAAACGGGCACCACCCAAAGGACTTTGAGAAACCTGTAACTCACCTGAATAGGACTTTACCAGTTCGGAGACAATAGAAAGTCCCACACCATGTCCTTCTTTGTAAGTATCTAAGCGGGTTCCGCGCTGAAACAACTCATCTCTTTTATCTTGTGGAATGCCTGGTCCATCATCTTCGATGTCTAATTGCAAAGGTTTTCCAAAGGCACTGATTTTAACCTTGCAGCTACAGGCTTTGCAGGCGTTATCAAGCAGGTTCCCTAAAATCTCCATTAAATCTGTTTCATCGCCACGGAATACTACCTGTTCAGTACAATGAATTTCTATAACACAACCTTTGTCTCTGTAGATTTTACTGAGCGCTTGTTCAAGTTTTGCGATTAAAGGTTTAACTTTGATTTGTTTATGCCACAGGTCTTGCCCAGAACTTGCCGCTCTTTTGAGCTGATGTTCTATCATGCCAGTGATTCGATCCAGTTGTTCACGCAACTCTGGCTGTTCCGATAGCTTGGAGGTACGAAGTACTGCTATCGGAGTCTTCAGAGCGTGCGCTAAATCGCTTAAATGATGGCGATAACGTTGTTTTTGCCTGTTTTGATTTGCCAACAGCAAATTTAAATCTTCTTTAATTTTGTTTAGTTCAGCAGGGTAGTCATGTAATAGTTGTTCCTGCTGACCACTTTCCAGCTTATGAATTTCTTTATCCAAAGAAGTAAGTGGTTTTGTGATCCAATAATAAGCCAGCAAAGTTAAACCTATCAGTACCAAAGCTATGCCGATAAACCACTGACTTAAGGTTTTGCGGAAAGTTTTCAAAGGTTCTTGCAACAGGTGATCATTTTGCACTACGTGAATAGTCAGCGGCAGTGTGTTATCACCTAAATCAAAGAGTACAGAAAAAGATAACACCCAGTATTTTTGTTGGTACTGCTCCATCAGGACGAACTCATGTGAAGCTGGCAATATCTGATGGGTTGGCGGATCAAACTGTTGATTAATAGAGGAATCTGATTGCCATAACAACTCGTTTTCACTGGTAATAAAGGCGGTTAGCCCTGAGTCTGGACGATAAAAATCCGGAGGTAGCAAGTTGTTACTCAGCTCAACTTTGCCATCTTTTGGCTGAACCTCGGCCAGAATGGAATACATATGGACTTCAAGTTTTTGCTCTGTGCTGGTTAACAGCTGGGTATAAAAAGCCTGTTCTATGGCGAAAAAAGAGCTGGGCAGCAAAAAGAACAGCAAAAACAGGCTGATGATACCCTGACGAACTTTGAGCGATAACTGCATTTAACTGACAACCATGGTGAACCTATAACCACGGCCACGCAGAGTTTCGATAGGCTTTAATTCACCATCCGGATCAAGTTTTTTTCGTAAACGCAGCACAAAAACCTCGATAACATTGCTGTCCAGATCAAAGTCCTGATCGTAAATATGCTCAGTCAATTCAGTTTTCGAAATCACCTTATTTGGGTTGTGCATGAAGTATTCCAACACTTTGTATTCATAAGCCGTCAGGCTTACTTCACTTTCACCTAACCAAACCTGTTGAGTTCTGCTGTTAAGTTTTATAGGTCCGGAGTGAAGCATTGGGTCAGGCTGACCTGCAGCACGGCGGATTAACGCATTGATTCGAGCCAGTAGTTCTTCGGTATGAAAAGGTTTGGTCAGGTAGTCATCTGCTCCTGCGTCTAAACCTTCAACCTTTTCCTGCCAGCTACCACGTGCTGTTAATACGATCACCGGAGTTTTGATTTCGTTCTGGCGTGCTTTACGAATTAAACTCAGACCATCCATTTTTGGCAGACCTATATCAATAATGGCCAGGTCGTAAGGATATTCGCTTAATTTAAACCAGCCATCTGCACCATCCTGCGCCACGTCTACGCTAAATTGCTGCTGCACTAAATGCTCACGGATTTGCTCCGCCAATAAGGTCTCATCTTCAACAACTAATAAACGCATGGGGCTTCCTTTTGAACAATGCAGAATCAAAGTGGGGTTATGCTAAAACACTCTGTCGGTTGCGGCAATCCTTAACATAAGACAAAGCGTTGAAAGTGTAGGGGATAGGGACTGAATTGTCGCTGAATACCCTTCCCCGTCGTACTTGACGCTGCAGCTTTGTTGACGGCGAGCTCTCAGCCCGGTCACATAGGTAAACTATGCTTCCGGGTCTTCAAACTCTTGTCGTCGCGCTGCAACGCCAATTACCTGGGGGATTCCCGTCGTACTTGACGCAGCAGCTTTGTTGACGGCGGGCTCTCAGCCCGGTCACATAGGTAAACTATGCTTCCGGGTCTTCAAACTCTTGTCGTCGCGCTGCAACGCCAATTACCTGGGGGGGCCGTCGTACTTGACGCTGCAGCTTTGGGTTTCAGGCACTTAGCCATCACTTTCCTATTATATTGTTATATTAAAGATCTAAGTTAAAAATAATGTTTATTAAATGTAAAAATAAAGATGAAAAGTGGTGGGCTTGGGCTATCTTTATTAACGAGGTTGCAACTCAAAGAGGTTCGTTTGTCCCTGTTAACCGGATTGTTGTTGCTGGCAACAACCTTCAGCAACACAGTGAGGAGACAAAGAACTGTTAAAAGGAGAGAACATTATGAAAATCGCCCTCGTTGCAGCAGTCGTGGCTAGTTTGGCTTGTGTTATGAACTTAACAGTCGCACAAGAGTTGGCTAAAGCTCCGTTATCAGTGCCAGCGGCAGCCAAAGTTGCGGATAAAGCCAAGTTGAATATTAATCAGGCGTCTTTAGAGCAATTAGTCGCTGTGCCTGGTATCGGTGAAAAAAAAGCTCAGGCAATCAAAGACTACATCAGTGCCAACGGTCCCATTAAAGATCAGAAGCAACTGACTGAAGTTAAAGGCATTGGTGATAAGTTGGCGGCAAAAGTCGCAGAGCATGTCAGTTTCTGACTAAGAATAAGCGCTCGTCAGTTTTCGCCGAGCGCTTTCATTTGATCGTTAGCCCATTGCACAGCCGTGTGGTAGGCATCTGGCACTAATTTACTGTCGAGTTTCAGTGACTGGATTAAATCATTCGCATTTTCCCAAGCCGCCTGCTCGTAAAATTTAATCAATTGCAGAAATTGAGCTATTGGTCCTATGCCATCAATCAGAGCTTCTTTAATATCTTTAGACAGCGGCAATTTCCCCATGACGGAACTCATGGGTTCATCCAGTATTGCATCCATCAATGACATCATTCCAGCCAGAAAGGCTTTGGCTACCTCCGGAAATTTCGCGAGAGTGGCTATGTCTTCTGCAAAACGGGCTCTGGTCATGGCCATTCGCATCAGCTCTGCAGGTTTATCACTACTGATTTGTGCAGTAAATAGCACAGATAAAAACCTTTTTAGTTCCGCCTGACCTAATACCACTAAAGCTTGTTTAATAGTGGCTATTTCAGAGCGGCGCTTAAACACAGCAGAATTGGTGTAACGAAGTAACTTATAAGACAAATGCACATCTCGTTCGAATACTGATGTGATAATGTTTAAATCCATCTCAGGCTTTGCTGTTTCATACAACAATTCGGCCAGTGTCATCTGCGCAGGCGACAAAGCCCGGCTTTGCATCATTTGCGGGCGGGAGAAAAAATACCCTTGGAAATAATCAAAGCCTAGATCCAGAGCCTGAACAAATTCGTCATTTGTTTCTACCTTTTCTGCCAGCAATTTAATATGTGGGTAATCTTTAATGGCCTGCTTTATTTGCAGGATGGTATCAAGGCTGGTGGCACGAAAATCAATTTTAATGATGTCAATCAATGGGTAGAAGTGACGCCAAACGGGTTGATGAATGTAATCATCCAGAGCAAGAATGTAACCCTGAGCTTTTAATGACTCACATTCTGCCAATAAACGTTTCCCGGGTTGAACTGTTTCAAGGATTTCGATCACCACCTGCTCACAAGGTAGCATCGATGGGTACTTTTTCAGCAGAGAATCAAGGGTAAAGTTGATGAAGCCTGGTTTGTCGTCAAGGAACTCATCCAGTCCCAGATTCAACTGACTGCCTTCAATCATACGCGAGGTCGCTTCGTTGCTGTCCACTTCAGGAAACACGTTTTCTACACCATCCCTGAACAACAATTCGTAGGCAAACAAATTTTTATTTTTATCCAGAATAGGTTGGCGCGCAGTGTAGAAGTACATAAGTTCCTGAACAGCTAAACAGAAGTCATGCTTCAATGTAGCAAAGATCTGCAGGAAAAGACTATTGGTCTGATAGATTTTTTAAGAGATTACCGCAGCAAAGTACAGGGCGAGATGATAAGCACTCGCCCTGCGGATAGTCGCTTATTTATTTTCTAACTTATCAGATACTTGCTGAAACAATTGGCTTACATTTTCCGAAGGCGCAGAGGTGACCAGGCTCACCAGCCAGGTGAGAACTGCTGAAACAAAAACGCCTGGGATCATCGCGTACAGGTAGTCATTTAATTGTTTACCCTCGATTTGATAAGGACTGTAAGCCCAGAACAATACAGTGAGTGCTCCAGCGGCTATACCAGCCAGAGCGCCCCAGTGATTCATCCTTTTCCAATACAAACTGATTAGAACTACGGGCCCAAAGGCCGCACCAAAACCAGCCCAGGCATTGGCGACTAAACCCAAAATCGAACTGTTGCTGTCGAGCGCGAGATAAATAGCGATAAGAGCTACAGCAAAAACGCTGACTCGGCCGATCAGTACCTGCTGTTGATCGCTGGCTTCTTTATGAAAAAAGGTTTTGTAAAAGTCCTGAGTTAAAGCACTTGAAGTAACCAGCAACTGAGAAGATATGGTACTCATAATGGCTGCCAGAATAGCGGCGAGTAACAAACCTCCGACAAAAGGATGGAACAGAACTTGTGACAGTAAAATAAAAATGGTCTC
>NZ_JAIWOI010000050.1 GCF_020217005.1 Rheinheimera sp.
AGGATCCTTAATTGGAGCCTGAGCCTGGTGTGTATAAGCTATACCAACAAAGCCTATAGCCATGGCACCTAGCAGCGAAATAATCATCCAGGACATACCTATGCGGCGAGCCACTTTAAATTCTGCTACGGAACGTATCGCCATAAAGCGCACTATAATATGCGGCTGACCAAAATAACCCAAACCCCAGGCCAATAAAGAAATAATGCCCAACGTACTGGTCCCTGTGAATAAATCCAAATGTCTGGGGTTTAGTTGTTCAATAGTGCTGAATACTTCATAAGGTTGTTCTAAAGCGCTAAAAGCGACGACCGGGACCATCACTAAAGCGATAAACATAATAATACCCTGAACAAAATCCGTCATACTGACTGCTAAAAAGCCGCCGAGCAGGGTATAAGCTATAACTACTCCCGCAGTTAAAAGCAGACCTAGTTGATAGTCCAGACCAAAAACTGAGTCAAATAACTTGCCACCTGCGACCATGCCTGAAGAGGTATACAAGGTAAAAAATACGACTATAACAACAGCCGAGACCAGGCGTAACATCCTGCTTGGATCGGCAAAACGGTTCTCCAGATAATCGGGCAGAGTGATTGAATCTTTTGCCAGTTCGGTATAGACCCGAAAACGTGGCGCCAGCAGAATATAGTTTAGGTATGCGCCAATCACTAAACCCACTGCAATCCAAATTTGCGATAGGCCTGCCGCATAGATAGCACCCGGAACCCCCATCAATAGCCAACCGCTCATATCGGAAGCGCCCGCTGATAAGGCCGTGACCGCTGGGCCTAATTTTCTGCCACCGAGCATATATTCGGATAAATTACTACTGGATTGACGAAAGGCATATAAACCTATTGCCAACATAGAAAGGAAATAAATGGATAAAGCTAATATGGTTCCCGTGGCCACTCTGGTTCTCCCGCTTTGTTATCGTTCTAGTTATAAATTGCCGGCATGCTACCAATAGCTTTCACTAACAGCCAGTTTTTTAAGGCAGACAACCCAGGTGTTGCTGCCAATGACTGTTTATTATTCAGGATATAGCTGAGGCAAGGCGGAGCCAGAAGCCGTTTTTTCCAGCGATAGCTCAGCCCAGGCAATCCATAAGGTTTTACCTTGCCAGCGTTGCTGCTCTTTTTGATAAAGCTGCTGATTCAGCAACTGCAGCTGTTCAGCAAAGTTATCATCTTTGCACCACTGAGCTAATTCGGTGAGTGATGCAGGAGTTCTGCCAAATTGTTGTTCCGCCCATGACATCAGCCACTGACGGGCTATGTTTGCGTCATTGTTATGGCAGGCATTTTGCAGTTTTTTGGGGTTGGCTCTGGCGCCCCCTGAATTACGGACTACAACTTTAGCTCCGGTAGTTTTTGTTGTTTTGAACACCAATAAAAGTATAACTGAACAGAGCCACAACAAGCTAAGCAGCCAACTGGTGTAATTCCACTGCCAGGGATTAGTTGCCGCGGTTTCTGCTAAAGTGGTTTGTGTCGGTGTCGCGGCTACAGCAACCGGACTTTGATGTGGCAACTCCGGATTGACCTGCACCGTCAGGCGTTTTTCCGGTAAAGTTGCATAATGGACTGACTTGGTTTTTTTGTTCCACCAGGCCAGCTTCACCTCAGGCAGTATTAGTTCGCCAGCTTTATTTGCCACGACTGCCATGCTAAAAACTTTTTGGGAAACCAAAGTGCCATTTCGCTCTGCTTGCTTGGCATGTGGTTGCTCTTTATATAGTTTTACTCCTTCAGGGGCTTCGAGTTGCAAATCAGGCAATTGATGTTCTGCCACATCCAGTGCCGTGATGGTAATGGTGCGGGTAACTGGTTCACCTTGAGTGAGCGTATCTGACGCAGGGCTCCATTCCTCATTCAGGCTGACTAAATCTGCAACTAACCATTCGCCGGGAAAATTAGCGGGTTTGGCTGCGACTTCTATGGTTAAGTCATTGGCTCTGGCGCTGATGGCTTTCGTTTGCGCAAAATAGTCGTACCGCCCGGAATTTCTATCCAGCATTTCGCCGCTCAATTCAGAACCTGGAATGACAAAAGTACCGCTGCGCTCCGGAATAACACGATAGGTACGGGTAAAAGTGCGATATCGCTCACCATTTACCAACTCTGTACCTTCTTTGTCTTTACCCAACTGCTCTATGCTCAGGCCATCGACTTTAGGCTCACTTAATGAACCGCGCTGTAAGTCACCCTGAAAAAATATTTTGACTTCCAGGTAAGCCAGTTGTTGCACATAAAGCGCGCTGCTGTCCAGGCTGCTTTGCAAAAACAACTGGCTATCCTTTGTTGATTGAGCTTGAGCTGACCCTTTCACAACTTCAACTTCGATAGGGGAGGAGCTGACATTATCAATTTCAAAAGATGGGATAATATAAGTACCAGTTTGTTTAGCTTTGAGCAGCAAACGCCAACTAGTGGTCCGGCTGGCCTGACCGTTGACTATTTGCATTTGTTGACCCAGCGAAGGGCCCTGCACAATAAAATCTTTATCCAGTACAGAGAAATCCGGTTGCTGCGCCACCTGATCATCAGCGACAAGTTCGAGCACCGCGGTTTCACCCAATAACAAGGGATTTTTATCCAGCGACACTTTTAATTCAGTCAAGGCCAGGGCTGGGCCAGACACTAACAGAAACAGGCATAACCACTGCTTTACCATTCTTCGACAACTCCGGCTGGTGGTTGATCATAACGACGTTTTTGGTATTCAATCGCCATCTTGCGACGTAATAACAAAGAAGGATCGTCTTGTACTTTGCGTAATAAATTATCCAGTTGCTGACTTTGTTCTGCATCAGCATTAGGCCAGGCTTCCGAAATTGCCTTTTGTTGTTTGGCTTGTTCAGCATCTTTGGCTTCTTCAGCCTGTCCAGCCAATTGCTGCTTTTTTTGCTGCTGTTGCTCTTGCTGCTGAGATTGACCTGGTTGCTGATCTTTTTGTGATGCGGCGTCATTGCCTTGCCCTTCAGCGGACTGTTCGGGTGCTTGTTGTGATTCTTGCTCATTAGACTGCTGTTTGGACTCTGAACCTTCACCTTGCTCAGTGGACTCTTTGCCTGATGGATCACCTTGCTGCTGATCTTTTTGTCCGCCTTCGCCTTTTTGCTGTTGTTGCTTCTGTTGTTCCAGCGCTTTTTTTACAGCGTCCAGATTCTGCTGGGCCTTGGTGAGTTCAGGGTTTTTCTTCAGCGCTTGCTGATAAGCCGTTATGGCTTCCTGATACTTTTGTTGTTGTGCCAGGCTATTGCCGAGGTTGTAAGACGCATCTGCTGTATCTAACTGGCGATAGGATTGTTCTGCAGCCGCATAGTCTTGTGCCCTGTATGCCGCATTACCTTTCCAGAGTGGGTCGTTAAAGTTTTGCCAGGCACTGTTGTAATCACCTTGCTGGTACGATTGCTGCGCTTTTTGTTGCTGTGTCTGCCAGAGATCTGTCCACTCGAAGGCTTCAGCTTTGGGCATGAGCAGCCCAAGTACTATTACCGTCAGAGCCCCGCGTTTATGCAACCACAAAGCGAGAGGCATTAACAACCAAACCAGATACACCGCATTGTCCTGCCATTGATCTCCAAACAACTTTTGGTCTTCTTTACCGTCAGTTTTTTTATCCAACGGTTGCAGCGCTAACAAGGCGGCTATATCACTGTCTTCGGAACCTGCTATAGCAAAGGCACCGGAGCGTAACTCTGCTAACTGCTGCAGCTGTGCCAGAGGAACGCGGGGTAGCACTATAGCGCCTTGATTGTCTTTAAGTAGTTCACCATTGCTCAGACGAATAGGGGCACCTTGAGTTGTGCCAAAAGCCAATACAGATAAACGATGCGGCCAGCTATCCATCAACTCACGTAAGCGAGAATAATCAGATGATGCGAAGCCGTCGGTAAAGAGCACCACATCACCCTGCAGATAACCCCCTTGTTTCAGCAACTGATCAGCCAGCAGCAATGCGGCTTCAAGGTTAGAACCCTGTACCGGCATAATATCCGGACTGAGTTCAGGCAATAACAACCGAACGTTATTGTGGTCCTGAGTTAAAGGTGAAATCACAAAAGCATCACCGGCAAAACTGACTAATGCGAGTTCTCCTTCCTTGACGCCATCAATATAATCCAGCGCTTTAAAGCGGGCCTGAGTCAGGCGATCTGGGGACAAGTCAGTAGCGCGCATCGACATCGACATGTCCATCAAAATCACTGTGGCTTTTTTCAGTTGGAACACTGGCTGGGGTAAACGCTGCCAACTAGGACCTGCCAGAGCAATAACGCTAATCAACCAGATCATCAATAACAGCCACAGTATAGGTTTTTGCTGTTGTGACGCAGGGACAATTAAGAGCTCTTTTTGCAAATGAGGTGCTATCCAATGTTGCCATGCGCTTTGAGGCTGCCGCAGTTTAGCGAACAGACCCCAAATCAAGAGCGTCGGAACCAATAACCAGAAATACTCTGGCCTTAACCAATGAAAATCAGCCCACATTTTTTAGTCTCCCAGGCCATCTGATTTGGCCTAAGGCTAGTAACACAGAACAAAATAATGCGGCCAATAAAGGCCAGTGCAACAGACTTTGCTGGGGACGATAGCTGATTTGATCCCGCTCTATAGGCTCTAACTGATCCAGCAGTTTATAAATTTGTGCTAATTCCGCCAAGTCGCGGGCTCTGAAGTATTTGCCGCCCGTTTCTTCTGCAATGCGGGTCAGCAGCACTTCGTCCAAATCCTGAGATGGGTTAATCAACTGGCGACCAAAAATGCTTTGCTGCACCATTTGCTCAGCGCCTACGCCTACGGTATAAATTTTAACTCCGGCGGCTTTGGCCAGTTGCAAGGCTTCTGTTGGTTGGATCACACCTGCCGTATTCGCTCCGTCACTTAACAGGATCAGCACTTTGTTTGAGGTTTCATAGGCATTTAAGCGTTTAACGGCCAAACCTATAGCTTCACCTATAGCGGTGCGTTCTCCAACTAATCCGCGCACAGCTTCATCCAGCATGGTTTGGATAGTGGTTAAATCATAAGTCAAGGGGGTTTGTTGATAAGCGGCATCACCAAATAATATCAGGCCTATGCGATCGCCTTTGCGCTGTTGGATAAAGTCACTGACGACTAGCTTCACTGCCTGCAGTCGGTCAATACTTTGGCCTTGATGCTGCATATCGCTGATAGCCATAGAGCCGGATAAATCCAGCGCTAACATGAGATCCCGACCTTGTTGAGGTAAAGTCACGGTTTCACCAAGCCATTTTGGTTGAGAGGCGGCCAGCACTAAGCAACACCAGCACAACAGTGCAAGCAAGGTTTTGAGCGAACGGGGCGCTCTGCTGACCAAAGCCGCGCTTTGGCTGCTGGCTTTCATCAAGGCTTTGTGTCTAAGCGGACTACCTTGTTGCTGAGTTTTGCGTCTTAGCAACAAAGGAAGAGGGAGCAGGATAAACAACCAGGGATAGCTGAATTCAAACATCAAAGCTGCTCCAGTTGTTTTGCAGTGACTTTCTTTAGCCATTGGTTAGTAAAATGCAAATAGGCTGCAAAATCAGTCTGACTGACTTCTGATTGGTACAGTAGTTTTTGCAGATCGGGCAAAGGCTGTTGTGGCAACTGGCTTTGTAAAAAGTCCTGCCATTGTTTCACTGGCGCAGATAATACCTGATGTCTGGGGTTATAACAGCGGATCAGACGTTTTAACAGTTCATTCAGCGCTGCACTCTGCTGGGGTTCTTTTATCAAACTCAACTCGGCTTTTGCCTGGCGTAATGGCAGATTTTTTTGCCACTGCCTCCAGAAAAAACGAAAGCAGTATGCCAGTAGTAAAATAATGAGCAAGCCTAGTAACCACCAACCAGGGGCGAGTGGCCAAAAAGTATTTAGAGCTGGCTCCTGAATATCAGCTAAAGCCAGTTGAGGTTCAGTGTTCGCCATAAGGCCAACTCCTGTTTAATTGTTCGATTAAAGGCAAAGCTGCGCTGATTTCTAAATAGCGGCAGTTCAACTTTTTTAAGTTCAATTGCAAGGCTTGTTGCCATTGGCTTTGCTGTTGTCGGTAGCTGTCTTTTAACACGGACGATCCTAAGTCCAGAGTTTTCAGCTCTAGCCCATCTGTGACCGCCGCCAAACCTGAAGCAGACAAAGGCAGTTGTAAATCCAAAGGATCGGTGATGTGAACACAACGGATTTCATTATGCTGACGCATTGCCTGCAAATGACGCAAGCCTTGAGCGTCAAGGCTACTGAAATCTGAGATCACAAAAATGAGAGCGCCCGGACGCGCTAAGCGTCGCATCAACCCTAAGGCATGGTTGATATTGGATTCTGCAGCCATGCCCTGAGATTGCTGTACTTTTACCAGCGCATTTAAATAGCGCAGCACGGCCTGACTGCGTGCAGCAGGTTTGAGTTCCAGTAATTGCTGCTCACTGAAGACCAGACCACCGAGTTTGTCGCCTGTCTCGCGGACATGCCAGGCTAATAAGGCAGCCATATGAGCAGCCTGCACAGATTTAAGTAGTAACTGAGTGCCAAAACGCATGGATTCAGACAAATCGGTCAGGATAAAAACCGGCCGCTCTTTTTCTTCACGGAATAATTTAGTATGGACTTTGCCGGTGCGTGCTGTGACACGCCAGTCTATGGTTCGTACGTCATCACCAGGTTGGTAATGCCGTACCTCATCAAACTCCATACCACGGCCTTTAGTTCGCGCCAGGTAACTGCCAGCCAACTTACTTTGAATGGCCATTTTGGGGGCCAAATCCAGCAAGGCATGATGGCGCTGATAGGCCAGCAGTTGCGGCAAATCCAAGTGAATGCCGTCTGTGGCCAGTTGTTCAAGCTGAAGTTGGAGATTCATCGAAAACACATCAGGCAACCGGAACCAGTTTTAAGATCTCTTTGAGTACATCATCCGTGCTTAAGCCCTGAGCTTCAGCATCGTAAGTTAAAATCAGGCGATGACGTAACACATTAAAAAATACCGCCTGAATATCGTCTGGTGTGACAAAGTCACGGCCTTCTAACCAGGCTTTTGCCCGTGCGCAACGCTCCAGCGCAATACTGGCACGTGGACTGGCACCATAAGCTATCCATTTAGCCAGTTGTTCGCTGTAAGCTTTGGCATTACGAGTGGCCATCACCAGTTGCACTATGTAGTTTTCCAGGCTTTCAGCCATATGCAGCTTTAATATGTCCTGACGGGCTGCAAAAATATCAGCCTGACTGATAGGGCTTAATTTGGCTTTGTCATGAGCTAAAGCTTCACCACGGGTTAAACGCAAAATAGCGAGTTCAGTGGCAGCATCCGGATAGTCGACTTTCAGATGTAATAAAAAGCGGTCCAGCTGAGCTTCAGGCAAAGGATAAGTCCCTTCCTGCTCCAGCGGGTTTTGTGTCGCCATCACTAAAAACAGTTCAGGCAGCGCGTAAGTTTTACGGCCTACGGTAATTTGTTTTTCCGCCATAGCTTCTAACAATGCCGACTGTACTTTAGCTGGTGCCCTGTTGATTTCGTCCGCCAGAATAATGTGGTGAAACAAAGGACCAGCCTGAAATTCAAATTGACCTGTTTCAGGGCGATAGATATCTGTGCCTGTTAAATCGGCTGGTAATAAGTCGGGAGTAAACTGAATACGGTGAAAACGACCTTCGACGCCATGGGCCAGTGCATTTACCGCGCGAGTTTTAGCTAAACCAGGCGGGCCTTCCACCAATAAATGACCATTGGCCAATAAAGCCAACAAAATACCTTCCGTCAGCGCATGCTGACCCAAGACCTGACTGTCCAGATAGTCTTTTAAAGCTGAGAATGCCTTTACCATAATACTCACTACTGTTTTTAAGTTGTTGTTTATTTTCCAAGCAGTTAGCTCAAAAAAAAGCTAGGCTAAGACCACTCGCCTTTATATAAGGTTCAACACCTTTTAAAACAAGTGTTTTAATTTGCCTGATCTGTGGTTACAATCAAATGATTTACAGGTCAGACCTGTCACGGTAAACACAAAAAGAGGACTTTTATGGCCGCGCCAATACAACTTACCACACGTCAGGGAGACCGTATCGCCATAGTGCGTGGTCTGCGTACTCCTTTTGCGAAACAAGCAACCGAATTCCATGGCATTTCAGCGCTGGAACTGGGCAAGCTGGTGGTCAATGAACTGCTGATCCGTAGCGAATTGTCGCCCAAGTTAATAGATCAATTGGTTTTTGGTCAAGTTGTACAAATGCCGGAAGCGCCAAACATTGCCCGTGAAATCGTATTAGGCACTGGCATGAATGTGCATACTGATGCCTTTAGCGTCACCCGGGCTTGTGCCACCAGCTTTCAGTCTGTGGTCAGTGTGGCCGAAAGTATGATGGCGGGGCACACTGAAATTGCTATTGCTGGCGGTGCAGATTCAAGTTCTGTGTTGCCTATCGGCGTTAGTAAAAAATTAGGCCGCGCTTTGGTCGATTTAAACAAAGCCAAAACCTTTGGTCAGAAACTGGCGATCTTCCGCCGTTTGGGCTTAAAAGATTTATTACCAGTACCGCCGGCAGTGGCTGAATACACCACAGGCTTGTCTATGGGTGATACGGCGGAGCAAATGGCCAAAACTCATGGTATCAGCCGTGCTGACCAGGATGCGCTGGCGCACCGTTCACACAGCTTAGCTGCACAAGCCTGGAAAGACGGCTTGTTAAAAGATGAAGTGATGGCCGCTCATATTGAGCCATACAAAACCTTCCTAGAAATCGACAACAATATTCGGATGGATTCCAAACTGGAATCGTACAGCAAGTTAAAACCAGTATTTGACCGTCAGTTTGGCACTGTCACAGCAGCCACCAGCACCCCTTTAACAGATGGAGCTTCTGCTGTACTGATGATGACGGAAAGCCGTGCTAAAGCTATGGGCTATGAAGTGCTGGGTTATATCCGTAGTTACGCTTTTGCCGCTATAGATGTCTGGGAAGATATGCTGATGGGCCCATCTTATGCGACTCCTATTGCTTTGGATCGCGCCGGTTTGAAGTTATCTGACTTAACCCTGATTGAAATGCACGAAGCTTTTGCCGCTCAGGCGCTGGCCAATATGAAAATGTTTGGCAGTAAAACCTTTGCTGAACAAAAACTGGGCCGCGCTGAAGCCATAGGTGACATTGATATGGCGAAATTTAACGTCATAGGTGGCTCTTTGGCTTATGGCCATCCTTTTGCGGCAACCGGCACCCGTTTAATTACTCAGACGTTAAATGAATTAAAACGCCGTGGTGGTGGTATAGGTTTAACCACAGCTTGTGCTGCCGGTGGTTTAGGTGCCGCTATGATTGTGGAGACTGAATAATGAGCCAGCCGACTTTTAGCTTAAGCATTCGCCCTGATCAGATTGGTGTGATCAGCATGGACGTGGCAGGCGAGAGCATGAATGTGCTCAAAGCTGCTTTTGCTGATGAAATTAAATCTTTGCTCAGCGAAATTAAAAACAATAAAGACATCAAAGGTTTAGTTATTATCAGTGGCAAGCCTGATTCCTTTATCGCTGGCGCTGATATTTCTATGCTGGATGGCTGTACCACAGCGCAGCAAGCCGAAGACATAGGTCGTATGGGCCAACTGGTGTTTAACCAGCTTGAAGCTTTATCTATTCCGTTAGTAGCTGCTATTCATGGCCCTTGTTTAGGTGGTGGTTTAGAGCTGGCGTTAGCCTGTCATGCCCGGGTTGCGACAACAGACAACAAAACTGTCTTGGGTTTACCTGAAGTACAACTGGGTTTATTGCCAGGCAGCGGTGGTACTCAACGTTTGCCTCGTCTGGTCGGTATTCAAAAAGCTTTGGATATGATTTTAACCGGTAAGCAGTTGCGTGCTGCTCAGGCGAAAAAAATCGGTTTAGTCGACGCTGTAGTCCCCAAAAGCATATTGCTGGAAGCCGCAGTGCAACTAGCGCTAAAAGGCAAACCAGCAGCTCGGGAAGTCAAACTGAACTTTGTCGGTAAAGTGCTGGAAAAAA
>NZ_JAIWOI010000051.1 GCF_020217005.1 Rheinheimera sp.
CACCTTTTGGCCGGGCTATTGTGTTTAGTCAGGCAGAAAAACAAACCTTAGCCAAGACTCATGGTAATTATCCGGCACCGCTGAAGATCCTCAAAGCCATTAAAGCTGGTGTGGACGGTGGTTTTAATAAAGGCCTGGATGTGGAAGCCAAAGCTTTTGGTGAGCTTTGCATGACCAGCGAGTCTAAAGCTTTACGTTCGTTATTTTTTGCTACCACTCAAATGAAAAAAGAGACGGGGGCAGGGGATGTTCAACCGCGTAAAGTGCAAAAAGCCGCTATTTTAGGGGGCGGCTTGATGGGCGGCGGTATCGCCAATGTCACAGCCACCAAAGCTGGTGTGCCGGTGCGGATCAAAGATATCAGCCAGCAGGGTATTTCCAATGCAATGAAATACAGCTACAGCCTGCTGGAGAAAAAGCTGCGCAAACGTTTTGTCACTAAGACTGAAGTGCAAAAGCAAATGTCATTACTGACAGGCACCACAGACTACAGCGGTTTCCACGATGTGGACTTAGTGGTCGAAGCTGTGTTTGAAGATTTAAATTTAAAACAGCAGATGGTCGCTGATATCGAAGCCAATTGTTCAGCACATACGGTCTTTGCCAGCAACACCAGTTCATTGCCAATAGGGCAAATAGCAGCCAAAGCGGCTCGCCCTGAAAATGTCATTGGTCTGCATTATTTCTCTCCTGTGGATAAAATGCCATTGGTCGAAGTGATAGCCCATGAAAAGACGTCGGCTGAAACCATTGCAACTACTGTGGCTTTTGCCCGTAAGCAAGGCAAGACGCCTATAGTTGTGAAAGATGGCGCAGGTTTTTACGTCAACCGTATTCTGGCGCTTTATATGAATGAAGCGGCTAATATTCTGCTCGAAGGCGAACCTGTTGAAGCACTGGATAAAGCGCTGGTGAAATTTGGTTTCCCTGTCGGTCCTATTACTTTACTGGATGAAGTGGGCATAGACGTAGGCGCTAAAATATCGCCCATTTTACTGAATGAATTAGGTGAGCGTTTTACTGCACCAGCTGCTTTTGACCGCTTATTGGCGGATGGCCGAAAGGGGCGTAAAACTGAAAAAGGTTTTTACCTGTACGGCGCCAAAGCCAAAGGTAAAAAGCAGGTCGATGCTTCAGTCTATAGCGTGCTTGGTTTAAACCCGGTAGCTAAATTAAGCGGCGATCAAATAGCGCTGCGCTGTGTGGTGCAAATGCTGAACGAAGCAGTGCGCTGCTTAGAAGAAGGCATTATCAGCAGTGCCCGTGACGGTGACATAGGCGCCATCTTCGGTATCGGCTTCCCGCCGTTCTTAGGCGGCCCGTTCCGCTATATCGATCAGATGGGGGCCGCAACTCTGGTAGCGCATCTGCGCAGCTTTGAGAGCCGTTTTGGTGCGCGTTTTGCCCCAAGCAAGCTGTTGCTGGAAAAAGCAGAACAAAATACGACCTTTTATTGACTGATGGTCTGATATCAAAAAGGCTTCTGAGTACAGAAGCCTTTTTTGTTTTCTGTGCCAGCAGTATTTTAGCTTTGTGTTGTTTTGTTACATCTTATTGGTTGTATAAACTATCTCAGATTCTGGTTGTTACCTTTTTGTTGTGTTAACGTTTTGTTGTTTTTTTCAATAAAATCCAAGCACATAATAGAGAGAACAACATGTCCAATCCGGTACGAATTCTTGGTTATGGAGTTGCTATGCTGACCAGCCTGAATCTTATGGCCGCCATGCCTTCATCTGCGCCTGTAGCGCCTGTTAAACCTTATGTAGTGCAATCAGAACATGGCGACAGGCAAGACCCTTATTATTGGTTGCGCGACGATAAGCGGCTGGCGCCTGACGTATTGGCTTACCTGAACGCTGAAAACCAGTATTACCAGCAGTATGCCGACCAGTACAAAAAGTTGAGTAAAACTCTGGCCGATGAAATTATTGGCCGGGTGAAACAGGACGACAGTACTGTGCCTGTGATCAAAGGCGACTATTCCTATTACACCCGCTATGAGCAAGGTAAGGAGTATCCGATTTATGCCCGCAAGCCCAGAGTCGGTGGCGCTGAACAGGTGATGCTGAACGTCAATGAGCTGGCCAAAGGCAAGGATTTTTATCAGATAGGTAACTATCAGGTGAGCCCTAACCAGCAGTTGCTGGCTTATGCTGCAGACACCACTGGCCGCCGTAACTACAACATCAAAGTACGGGATCTGCGCACAGGCAAAGACTTACCTACAACTATTACTGGTGCTGAAGCTTCTATTGCCTGGTCAGCTGATAACAGTCAGTTATTTTATATTGAAAAAGATCCGCAAACTTTATTAGGCACTAAAGTTCGTCGTCATACGCTTGGACAAGCAGTAGCCAAAGATGAAGTGCTGTATGAAGAAAAAGACAGCAGCTTTTATATGGGCGTTGGCAACAGCGCTGACGATAAGTTCGTCGTGATTTGGTTGGGCAGCACAGTATCCAATGAAATGCTGGTGCTGAAATCTGACGATAAAAAAGGCAAATTTACTGCGATAGCGCCACGTCAGCGCGATTTTAAATATGAAGTGGAGCATATAGACAACCGTTGGGTCATTATGACCGACTGGGATGCACCTAACTATCGTCTGATGACTGTTAACGATGACCAGATTGGGGATCGTAGTCGCTGGCAGCCATTATTGGCGCACAATCCTGATGTGTTTATTGATTCCTTCCAACTTTTTACCGACTATTTGGTGATTAACGAACGCAGCAATGGTCTGGACAGAGTGCGTTTGATGCCATGGTCTGATTTAAGCAAAGCCCAGTATGTAGAGTCCGACGAAGCGGCTTATGTGGCGAAAACTGACAACAACCCAGAGCAAAACAGCCAATGGCTGCGCTACAGCTATACCTCCCTGACGACTCCGCCTTCTGTGTATGAAATGCATATGAAGACAGGTGAAAAGCGTTTATTGAAACAACAAGAGGTTTTAGGTGGTTTTGATAAAAGCAACTATCAGACAGAGCGGGTTTGGGCTAAGGCCAAAGATGGTACTCAGATCCCAGTCAGCCTGTTGTATAAAAAAGGACTGAGAAAAGATGGTACTGCGCCTTTATACCAATATGCTTATGGCTCTTACGGTATATCCAGCTCCCCATCCTTTCGAAGCACAGTCTTGTCTTTAGTGGATCGTGGTTTTGTCTACGCCATAGCTCATATTCGTGGTGGCCAGGAAATGGGCCGCAGCTGGTATGAAAACGGTAAATTACTGAATAAAATCAATACATTTACCGACTTTATTGACGTGACTGATTATCTGGTGGCGGAAAAATACGCAGCGAAAGATAAGGTCTTTGCGATGGGCGGCAGCGCAGGTGGCTTATTGATGGGGGCTATTGCCAATATGGCACCGGAGAAATACCGTGGTCTGGTGGCTCATGTGCCTTTTGTTGATGTCGTCACTACTATGCTGGATGAGTCTATTCCACTGACCACCAACGAGTTTGACGAGTGGGGCAACCCAAAACAAAAAGTCTATTACGATTATATGTTGTCGTATTCACCTTACGATCAGGTGAAAAAGCAGGCTTATCCAGCCATGTTAGTTACTACAGGCTTGCATGACTCGCAAGTGCAGTATTTTGAGCCCGCGAAATGGGTCGCTAAGCTGCGTACCCTAAAAACGGACCAGCAGCCTTTATTGTTCCGTACCAATATGGAAGCTGGCCATGGCGGCAAATCAGGGCGTTTTTTCCCGCATGATTGAAATTGCAGACGAATACGCCTTTATTTTGTCGTTGTTGCCGGCGACACCAGCTTCTTAGTCAGAGTTTGAATTGAAGACGCTGTTTTTGACGGCAGCGTCTTTTCCATTTTTTTAGCCAGAATTTAAACATTCGTCGCATTTAGCTGTATTTTTCTCAACTTCCACTTTGACTGTCTGGTATAGTGCTGCGGTTTTTTTAAGCAAACGTGCAAAGCAGGAGTGTTGTGTGGTTCTTATCCTGAGTGTTTTTTGTTTGAGCAGTATCAGTGTCTATATTGCCGCTTTGCGTGCTGGTATGGCCGAGAAACGCTGGGCTTTAGTGGCTTTATGTTTAGGTCCTTTGGTGCTTCCTTTATTTCACAATCACAAAAGGCTGACGTTGCGTCGTGCTTTTGGTCGCTTTTCGAACTTCTTCTGACACTGATCCTGTACTTTCATATCTACGTATCAAAATTTGCACTTTTGACGAGCTAAAATGGTTATTCGTCAAACGGTTGCGATTGTTTTCTGAACAAAATGCAGCTTCAGAGGCATTGCAAAATCATTTCTTTTGACAAAGCAAAATTTTTGTTTGACGAGTCTGATTTTGTTTACCATACTGCGCACAGTTTGATTCGGATAGCTGTAGATACAACAAAATTAGAGGAAAAAAGTGATGCAGCAAAGTTTTGTCGCTAATCGTCGCTTTTTCGATGACCAGAATTTCCCAAAGGGATTCACCAGGTCCGGGCGCTTTACTCTGGCAGAGGGTAATCTGCTGGAAAAACATGGCAATGCCATGCAGGAACTGGAAGCAGGCACACGCCAGCCAGTCAATGAAGAAGAACAACGTTTTGTCGCTGTTTGCAAAGGTGAACAGGAAGCCATCAGCCAGTATGAAAAAGTCTGGTTGAAGTACAAGCAACGTTTGCAGGAGAAACGCAAGTTCCATACCGTATTCGGTAAAAAGCGTATTGCAGACGGTGGCGAAGATTTCTCTTTTGTAGATAACGACGCAGACTAAAACCTAATATATGGACAAAAGGGCTGTTTAAATCCGGTGCAGGGCATTGGATTTAAGCAGCCTTTTTTATTTGGTGTCATCAATACGGCTGCTGTACTGACCACAAAGAATCAACTTGGTACAGCTGTCAGTTTAGGTTTTTGTTGTTTCTGTTGTTTTAAGAACAAACCAAAGTCATGAGCCGACAATGGCTTACTGTAGAAATAGCCCTGAATAATCTCACAACGCAGCTGCTTGAGCTGTTGCAATTGTTCTGCCTGCTCAACCCCTTCAGCCACCACCGTCAGATTCAGGTTGTGTGCTATGGTCACTATAGTGTCCACCATATTGCGGCCTCGGGCTGTGTTCATATCGTCAATAAAGGCTTTGTCGATTTTTAATGTGTTCAGTGGGAACTGTTTTAAATAAGCTAAAGATGAATAGCCTGTACCAAAGTCATCCATTGCTAAATGGATGCCACGGGCTCTAAGCTTTTTCATAGTATCTATTGCCAAGGTTGGCGATTGCATTACTGTGCCTTCGGTGATTTCTAATTCCAGATGATAAGAGGGCAGCTCAGAGCGCTGCAGTATGTCATCTATCTGCTCACACAAAAACGGCAGCATAAATTGTTTGGCGGATAAGTTGACCGCAACACGGCCATGAAACAGCCCCATATCTATCCAGCGTTTCACGTCTTCACAGGTCTTTTGCAGTACCACTTCACCAATTTCAAGAATTTGACCTGTCTCTTCAGCGACTGGAATAAAAGAAGCAGGGCTGATTAAGCCTTTTTTTGGTGTAATAAAACGTACCAGAGCTTCCATCCCTACAAGTTGACCTGTGACTATGTCCATCTTCGGCTGATAAAACACCGTAAAGTAATCTTCTTTCAAACCATGGCGGATCAGGTTTTCTACCTGCAATCGTTTAACCGCCAGCTTGTTCATGGAGTCGTTAAAAAACAGGTAGCGGTTGGCACCTTCATTTTTAGCATGATACATAGCGGTATCGGCGTTACGGAGCAATGCTTGCGGGTCATTGCCATCTTCCGGATAAAGTACTATGCCAATACTGCTGGTGATCGCCAACTCATGTTGTTCGATAAAAAACGGCAGGTTAATCTGTTTCAGTAAATCTTTAGCCAGGCTGGTGATGCTGTGAATATCGTTGGTATTCTCCAGCACTACGGCAAACTCATCGCCACCCAGACGATAAAGTTTGGCTTTAAAGCGGGTAAAGAGGCTCAACCGCTCGGACAGCTTACACAACAAGGTGTCGCCGAGTTCATGCCCCAGTGAGTCGTTAATTTTTTTGAAATTGTCTAAATCGAAGACTAACAGCGCATGCTCAACTTGTTCACGGACCAACTGGCTTAAGTGGCTGGAAAAGCGGGCCCTGTTTGGTAAACCTGTCAGGGTGTCGGTATCAGCCAGCCGATTGAGCTCAGCCTCACGTTTTTTCCGCTCGCTGATATCTGAGACAACACCAACGAACTGTTGCACTTGCCCCTGCTCATCTTTGATGACGTCAAAGCTCAATTCGGCCTGGTAAAGTTCACCGTTTTGTCTCTTGTCTTCTATTTCACCAGCCCAATAGCCTTGCTCTAATAAGGCCTGGCGAATCTCATGTAAAAAGCGGGCGGGGTAGAGCGTGAGTTCAAATACGGTATGCAACACTGAATCACGGCTTTTGCCTGTCATGCTGACAAAGGCAGGGTTTACTTCCAGTAAAGTAAAATGCGTATCGCAGACCATAACTGCATCGGAGATATTGTCCAGACAGCGGGCAAATAAGCTCAAACGTTCTTCGGTTTCTTTGAGCTGCTGAATATTTTTTAAAGTACCAGTCATACGAATAGCCTGGCCTTGTTCGTTCAACTGCACTACTTTGCCGCGATCCAGTACCCAAATCCATTGGCCGTTAGCGGCTTTGATACGGTAACTGGCTTCAAAAATAGGTGTCATGCCATGCATGTGCTGTTGCAGTGCACTGGTGACCCGCTCAACGTCTTGCGGGTGGATCTCAGACCGATTCGGCGGAAACTGTTGACTGTCGCCCGGCTTCTCCAATGGCTGATGCCAGGAGCTGGAGCGGTACAGTTGCCCAGCCTGCATATCCCAATCCCATAATTCGTCACCACTTCCCCATAAGGACAAGCGCAATCGTTCTTCACTTTGTTCCAGTTTGGACTGATAACGCCGCATCCGCACTATGCTTAAATGAGCCAGCGTCAGGGCAACTATAGAAAGGGCAGAGATGACCGTAAGCACATAAGGCTGTAACTGTTCCCAGCCTGCGGCGAACGCAGGCAAAGGCACAGCCAGTACAACAGCAAATTGCAGCGATAATACAGGAATCAGGCGCACGGTCAGGCTTTTTTTATGGATGTCAATTTACGGTACCCAATGTTATCGGTACTGTCAAAGCCATTCCGATAATAAAGGCAATTTCTCCAATAAATTGAACGGGTTTTGCTCAGTTAAATGACTGTGAGCAGGTTTATCTCCTGTCGCAAGAAAAATGGCATCATAGTCAGGGGCCAGTAACTGATAAAAAAATGCGATAAAATCTTTCAGATTGAGTTGTTCCAGCGCCTTTTCTATCTGCTCATTTAAATCAAACTGATGATCACCCTGACCAATTGCCAGCCATAAACGCTTAGCTCTTGCTCCTAAACTGCTATCGCGTTCTTTAATTTGGGTTGCCAGGCCTTGTTTCATTTGGACGAACTCATCGTCGTCCAACTCTTCCAGCTCGGCCAGGAAGTTTTTGTAAAAAGCCAAAGTAGCCTGATATAACTCGGCGCATGAGGCGCTTGGACTTTGAATATAAAAGGCTATACCAGGTAAAAGGTTCATGGGCACATAACCAGTACCGACCAAATAACCTAACTGCTGTTCGGTACGCAGCACATGGAAATATTCCGGCGAGAGTAAATGATTAGCGAGCATAAAAAGCGCCATATCCGCAGGTTTTTTTTGCCTGGACGGCAAATAAATAACCAGAGCCTGGTCGCTATGTTCCACTGCAACTTTAACCCACACAGGGCCTATACCTTCAGTGTTATATCGTTGCCGTGGCAAGGCTTCGCCTTGGTACTGATCCTTAAGCCAAAGTTTTAACGTCTGGCTTAACTCAGCAGCATCTGAGGCGCGCCAGTTCCCTACCATAAAAGCGTCCAGATGCACATGCTGTAATAACTCTTGGTGAAACTGAATAAATTCGTCGTAGCTTTGTTGCTGTAATGCAGCAGCTAACTGATCGATATCAGGATTCAAAGGCTGTAATAAAGAGGACAACTGACTAAACAGCTTAGAGACAGGTTTGTTTTTGCTATGGTTTTGCCAATGCCTTATCAACTGACGTTTAATTTCGTCAAAACGCTGTTGATCAAACTGACAGCAGACCATTTCAGTCAGTAAATCTGCTACTAATTTAATCTGATTGCCAGCGAGGCCACTGCTATGCAAACTAATGCCGTTGTGCTGTACATGCAAATGATAAGTTAAACCCGCTGTTGTTGCGGCGTAAAAATTTTCGTTGATCTGATCCTGAAATAGCTCTAACCACAAGCGGCTGCAGGCCATCTGCGCGACAGACTGGATGCAGTTGGGTAAATTCAGTTGGACAAAGATATGGCCTTTCGGAGTTTTAAAGTCAGTGTCGGCTTTAAACCATAGCTTTAGCCCGGGCTCTTGTACCAGCAACTTAGGTTTTGCCATATGATCAGTATCAGCCAGTAAATTCAGTTCTGTAACCAGATAGGGGTTACTCTGAGGCAAATGGTTACCTGAAGGCACTTTGGCCTGCAGATAGGAGTCCATTTGACGCTGGTCCAGCGGCTGTACGCTATAAGGTGTCTGATACCAGCGCGCCTCTCTGTTGGCCCTAATGTCTGGCGCAATAAACATCACTCTCATATTGTCGGGGCGGAAATGAGCCAACAAGTCCCGGTACAGCTGCTGCGGCGGCAGATCCATTCGGTAATCGCCATAGACATAATCGTCGACAGGGTAGTGTTGCATATTGACCGACAAGTCACAGGCGCCTTGTAATGCTGTGCTGGGCTCCTGATACAGATAGCTCCATTGCACCAGACGCTGGCGCTCTAAAAACAAATGCTCTGGAAATGGCGATTGACGCAGCAATTGCAGTTGACCAAACATGGCTTCCAAAATCTGTTCTTTAGCGAAAATTCCTTGCTCGGTCAGCTCAAAAGATAAAGTAAAGTCCTTGTAGTTGCTGCCATCTATACCGCCACCAGCGCTTAACTGATTAACCCAACCTTTGTCCTTTAAGAAAGCCAGTAATGAACCTGCGCCTTCATCACCAAGTAAATGTGCTAAGAAAGAAATTAGTTTGTATTTATACCAGGGCTGGATGTCTGGTAAAGCAAAACTCGCGACCAATCGCTGGCTGAACTTATGCGGAGCTATATCAAGCTGCAGAGCCTGGTGCTCAGCTAAATAAAGAGGTTCAGATAAAGGCGCCTTGGCACAGACATGATTAGGCAAACCAGAAAAATGTTGATGCACCAGCTGTTCAAGTTGTGGTAAAGGCAAAGGCGACACCAAACACAAGGTCATACGACGAGCGCCATAATGGCTGTCAAAAAACTCTTGCACTGCTTGCTGCAGGCTTTGTTCAGGTGTGTCGCACAATGTCAGTAAGTTACCTACCGAAAATTTAGCAAAAGGATGGGCAGGGTTTACTGTCTCTTTATGCACCTGATAAATACGTCTGCTGTCGTCTTTCAGTTTTAATGAAAATTCAGCTTCGATAGCCTGACGCTCTTTTTCAATATAATCGGTGTGAAACAAAGGGGCTTTGAACATATCGGCAAACCTGTCCAGCGCCTGCTCGAAGTAGTCTGTATCTATGTCAAAGAAGAAACTGCTATGCTCGGTGCCGGTCCAGGCATTGTGGCTGCCACCGTGATGATTGATAAAATGCTGATACTCGCCCGCGTCCGGATATTTTTTTGTACCCAAAAACAGCATGTGCTCGAGAAAGTGGGCCAAGCCTTGTCGTTCTGCCGGATCATCAAAATGTCCAACATTGACGGTTAGGGCTGCTGCGCTTTTTTCTGCGTCTTGCTGATGCACTAAAAGCACAGGCAGATCGTTGGACAAAGTCAGTGCCAAGTACTGACGCTTATCATTAGGGCTTTGCATTAACTGGCTTTTTTTCAATTTATGCCTCGTGACGGGAACCCTGAAAATACCGAATGCGAGGGTTCATCATAGCGATTAGGAATATAGTAACGCAATTTTATGCTTTAT
>NZ_JAIWOI010000052.1 GCF_020217005.1 Rheinheimera sp.
TAGCAGTTACTGTCGGCATTAACTTTCATTATCATAGCGCACTCTTTTCGCGAGCGTCGCGAAGTTGTAACTGGTAGCAACGATGGTTAATTTGGTTATTATGCGGCACGGTGAAGCTGAACCGCAGTACTTAAGCGACAGTGAACGACAGTTAACAGCAGCAGGTCAGGCCGAAGTCAGTGAAATGGCAGAGTGGCTGCATCACCACTATAGTGCATTTGACCGGATTTTCTCCAGCCCTTATCGCAGGACACAGCAAACTGCCGCACTTTTGCTGCAAAAAGGCCTGTCGGCACAAGCTGTTGAACTGAATACGGATCTGGTCCCTGAAGGCAATGCACAACTGGTTGTCGACTTTCTGGACCTGTTCTATGCAGAACATCCACAGGCCAAAATTTTACTGGTGTCGCATATGCCTCTGGTTAGCTTTTTAGTGGAAGCTTTTACCCGCAGTGGTCAGACACCTATTTTTGACACTGCTGGCGTGGCTTGCATTGATTACCATCAGCACAAAGGTATGTTACTGGAATACGCCTGTCCAAGTCTGTTAAGTTTAGTTAAATCAGTGTCATGAGCTGAGTTAAATCGGCGTTTTAAGCAATATCAGCAAAGCGCCATCCCGGCCCCATTCAGTTGGGGCTGTATGAAAAGCTCTTACATTCGGATGCTGCACTAACCAATTAGGTACTCGTCTTGCGAGGATCCCTAAGCCTTTGCCATGCACCACACAAGCACAGTTAAAGTGCTGCTGCTCACAATACGCTAATAAACCCGCCAGTTCAGTTTTGGCTTGTGGTTGTGTTAAACCATGTAAATCCAAAATAACAGCAGGGCGAAACTCGCCGCGTTTTAATTGCCTGGCTAAGCCAGGGTCGTCCCCTGTTTGTACAAAGGACAAGGTCTGACTGTCGCTGAAAAAACCTTCATACTGATCGGAAAAGTAAAACAAATGGCTATCTGGACTGCTATTTGTTAAAGTGGCGGCCATTCTGACCTTGCCGGGCTGGCGGGCAAAAGGTATCTTGTCCTGCTGCAAGGGGCGTGCGCCTGCTACCGAATCACGGAACAGCTGTTTTTCTTCATCAGGAAGATCTGGAACTGGTGGTTTTTTTTGCATGCCCGAAGTCTAACCAATCACTAGAGTAAAACACAATGACAGAGCATCAAAGCAGCCATCTGACTGCGGAAATTATCAACGAAGCCATCCGCCAGCTGCATTCTATCCATGACTGGTTACGCTGGTCTGTCAGTCAGTTTAATAAAGCCCATATTTATTTTGGTCATGGCACAGACAATCCGTGGGATGAAGCTGCCTTGTTACTTGCACACAGTCTGGACATCGCACGTATTACAGAAAACCTGTTGCCACTGCGCGTGACTAGCTCCGAAGCTCAAGTATTTTGTGACCTGTTATTGCAACGCATTGAACAGCGTATTCCAGCCGCTTATTTAACCCAGCAGGCTTTTTTCTGTGGTTTGAGTTTTTACGTGGATGAGCGGGTATTAGTGCCGCGTTCCCCTATAGGCGAGCTGATTAGTCGCAGTTTCGAACCTTGGTTTAAGGAACATGAACCGGCCCGTATTTTAGATTTATGCACAGGCTCAGGCTGTATTGCTATTGCTTGTGCCAAACAGTTTCCAAATGCCGAAGTGGACGCCTTGGATATCAGCGAAGATGCGCTGGATGTGGCGATTTTTAACATCGAACAGCATGAGCTGGAACACCAGGTGTTTCCAATGTTATCAGACGGTTATGATGCCATTACCGGCCAAACCTATGATTTGATTGTGACCAATCCACCGTACGTCGACGCTGAGGACATGGCGGATTTGCCAGAGGAATACCACCATGAGCCAGAATTAGGATTAGCCTCTGGCCAGGATGGTTTAGCGCTGACACGCCGTATTTTGGCGCAAGCTGCAGAGCATTTAAACGACGGAGGCTGGCTGATTTGTGAAGTAGGAAACAGCATGGTCGCGCTGCAAGAGCTGTATCCGGATCTGCCATTGCAATGGCTGGAATTTGAGCGCGGTGGCTTAGGTGTGTTTGCTATCAGCAAAGCAGATTTGGTGAAACATCAGCACAGTTTCAACGCATAGTTTACGAAGTTAATCTACAGAAATATATAAAGAAATGCAGGGGTGAAAGATGTCGGGTAATTCTATAGGCCAACTGTTTAAAGTGACCACCTTTGGTGAAAGCCATGGCCCCGCCATTGGTGGCATAGTGGATGGTTTGCCGCCCGGCTTAAAGCTCGACCTGGAACAGATCCAACACGAACTGGACAGACGTAAACCAGGTACCTCTCGCTACACCACAGCGCGCCGGGAAGATGACATAGTAAAAATTTTATCCGGCGTATTTGAAGGCGTGAGTACTGGTGCTTCCATAGGTTTGTTAATTGAAAATACCGATCAGCGCTCACAGGATTATTCAGCTATTAAAGACTTGTTTCGCCCAGGTCATGCGGATTACACCTACTGGCACAAATTTGGTATTCGGGATTACCGTGGTGGTGGTCGTTCATCGGCCCGTGAAACTGCGGTCCGTGTTGCCGCTGGTGCCATTGCCAAGCAGTACTTAAAAGCCAGGTTTGGTATCGAAATTCGTGGTTATCTGGCGCAGCTTGGCCCAATCAAAGCGCAAAAGCTGGACTGGGAACAAGTGGAACAAAATGCCTTTTTCTGCCCTGATGCGGATGTGCTGGAGCAGTTAGATGAGTATATGCGTCAATTGAAAAAAGACGGTGACTCAGTGGGGGCCCGTATTAATGTAGTAGCGTCCAATGTGCCTGTCGGCTGGGGTGAGCCTGTGTTTGACCGTATTGATGCTGATATAGCCCATGCCATGATGAGTATCAATGCGGTGAAAGCTGTTGAAATTGGCGATGGTTTTGCCGTCGTAGAACAGCGCGGATCGACCCATCGCGATGAGCTGCGTTTAACTGGCTTTAGCGCGAATCATGCCGGTGGCACCTTAGGCGGTATCACTTCAGGTCAGGATATTAACGTCAGTATTGCGTTAAAACCTACGTCCAGTATCAGCATTGCGGGTAAAACTATTACCACCAATGGTGAAGAAACAGAGATGATCACCAAAGGTCGCCACGACCCTTGTGTCGGTATTCGGGCTGTGCCTATAGCTGAAGCTATGCTGGCGATAGTGCTGATGGATCATTTCCTGCGACACAGAGCACAAAATGCCGATGTAGTTGTGACAACACCAGATATAGCAAGGCAGCCTTAACACTTTAAGGTAAAATACAAACGTCGCTTTATGCGGCGTTTTGTTTTTCTCTGCGGCCACTGTGCTGTTTATTTTTGTAGTGGAAATCTGATGAATCTAACCACCACCAAAGCGTTGGGACTTGCGTACTTCTCTTATTTTGCCGTCTTGGGTATTTTTGTTCCTTATTTACCAATGTTTCTCGATGGCCGAGGTTTCAATTCACATGACATAGGCTTATTACTGGCAATAGTCACAACCAGCCGCATCATTGGTCCCAGTCTTTGGGCTATGGTGGTGGAGCGTAAAGGCGATCCTATTAGTGTGATGCGTTTTGGTGCTGTGCTGGCATCTATTGGCTGGTTAAGTAGCTATGTTGATTTTGGTTATTGGCCATTGGTGTTGGGACTAGGTTTATTCAGTTTGTTCTGGACTGCGATTTTGCCGCAACTTGAAGTTAGTGCCTTTTATTATCTGAACAACGACAGCACAATCTATGGCCGGGTCCGTAGTTTTGGCAGTGTAGGCTATATAGTGGTTGTGATGCTGGGTGGATTGTTGTTGCAGTATTTTGGTTCAGAGTTCTTGCCGTGGGGCGCTACTGTGTTTCTGGCTCTGCTGCTTGGTACTTTGTTTTTATTGCCTTCTTTTACTTTAAAAAATACCGAAGGGCAGCAGTCTATTCGTTTTCGCACCTTGTTTAAGCATCCGGTGTTTTTACGCTTTATGGCCGCAACTTTTTTAATGCAAATCAGCTTTGCGCCTTTTTATGGTTTCTTTATTTTGTATTGCCGTGACTTGGGCTACAGCGGTTTCACCTCGGGATTGATGATAGCGCTGGCTGTACTGGCGGAGATTGTCGCGTTTTTTTACGCGGGCAAGGTGTTACGCCGTTTTAGCTATCGTGTGCTGTTGACCTTTTGTTATGGCATCACTATTGTGCGCTGGCTGATTGTGGCTTATCTGGCACAGCACTGGTACTGGCTGGCTTTTAGTATGCTATTCCATGCCGCCAGTTTTGCGTTGGCACACAGCTGCGCTATGCAGTTTATTCAAAGTTTTTTTGCACCAGCTCAGCGCAGCCGGGGTCAGGCTTTATATGCCGGTGTGGTCTACGGCGGTGGTGGAGCTATTGGGGCTTACTGTGCTGGCGTGTTATGGGCGGACGGTCCTGGCTCGACCTTAACTTTTGTCAGTGCTGCAGTGGCCTCTTTGGCTGCCACGCTCATGGCTTTTTCTTTGCCTGATACTTTAGGGCAGCAGCAAAAGCTCTAAGTCTGGCTGGGCATGGAGCTGGTAAAAGGCTACAATGCTGCGTTTTTTTTACGCTGTAGAGGCTAGTGTGAGCAGTCTGTTTCGTTTAGGTTTAATAATCAATCCGGTAGCCGGAGTGGGCGGCGCCGTGGCGCTTAAGGGCAGCGACGGCGTGGTAGAACAAGCACTTGCTTTAGGTGCAGTGCCTCAGGCGCAACATAAAACTGCTTTAGCCTTAGAGCAATTACTGCCTCTGAAAGATCAGCTGCAGATCCTGACTGTTGCCGGTGCTATGGGCGCTGATTTACTGGCGTCTTTAGGTTTTCACTTCCAGATTTGTTATACGCCTGCATCCAGCCACACTTCTGCCGAAGATACAGAACGGGCCGCTACTACTATTGCAGAGCAAGGCGTTGACTTGTTGTTATTTGCCGGAGGCGATGGTACCGCGCGCAACATCTGTGCTGCGGTCGGAGAGCGCTCAACTGTACTCGGTGTGCCGGCTGGTTGTAAAATTCACTCTGGAGTCTATGCCATCAGCCCCTCTGCTGCAGGTAAAGTCATAGCCCAGTTGGTCAAAGGCGAGTTAGTCACTTTAACTGAAGCTGCTGTGATGGATATAGACGAAACCGCTTTTCGCCAAGGCATAGTTAGAGCCAAACGTTTTGGTGAAATGCGAATTCCTGCGGAGCTTCGATATATCCAAAGCGTAAAAAACGGCGGTAAAGAATCCGAAGAACTGGTACTGGATGATTTAGCAGCCTATATCGCCAGCAGCATGGAAGATGATGTGCGTTATGTGATGGGTTCAGGTTCCACTGTTGCTGCCGTAATGAAAGAGCTCGGCCTGCCTAATACTTTGTTAGGTGTGGATGTGGTGGAAAATGGCGAACTGATCGCCAGCGATGTCACAGCCGCAGAACTGCTGACTCTGGTGCAGGATTATCCGAGCAAACTGGTGATCACTTTAATAGGAGGCCAGGGTCATGTGTTTGGCCGCGGCAATCAACAATTAAGCCCTGCTGTAATTCGCGCTGTAGGCCGCGCTAATATTTGCTTAGTGGCGACTAAAACAAAATTACAGCAGCTGGCAGGCCGGCCTTTATTGGCCGATACCGGCGATGTTAGCCTTGATCAGCAATTGCAGGGTTTGATCCCTGTGCTGGTGGGTTACAATGATTATGTGATGTACAGACTAGGTCTGGAGGAGTAAAAATGCAGGATATTCAGGCCTATATTCAGCAGGTTGCCCGGTTTTTAGATGAAATGGTGCAACATGCCAGTGATGATGAATTATTTGCCGGTGGTTATTTGCGGGGCCACTTTGATTTAGCTGTAGGCCGTTTAGAGCTGACAGAACAGCCATTTGAACACGCTGAACTCACTGGTTCTGTGCAGCAAAGTCTGGAATTGGCTATTGCCGGTGGTGAGCTCACCGAACAAGACCAACACCTTGTGTTAGGTTTATGGCAGCAACTACAACAACTTTCGTGATCTGATGATGCATCAGGTTGAAACTGAAGCCGAATTTGATTTGCGCTTCTATAACGCGCTTTGTGCGCCAAACTACAAGTGAACTTTATGTCTACTAAATTTACCAGCTTAGAG
This sequence comes from Rheinheimera sp., assembly GCF_020217005.1. Lineage (GTDB taxonomy): Bacteria > Pseudomonadota > Gammaproteobacteria > Enterobacterales > Alteromonadaceae > Pararheinheimera. The sequence goes on from NZ_JAIWOI010000052.1 coordinate 6,089, forward strand.
CAACACGCCAGTTATGGCATAGGTCTGCAAATGGGTCAGCAACTGGCTGATAATCCGTTTGACGGTTTAGATATTCTGGCGGTTGCAGCAGGTTTAGCAGCTGCTTTCCAGGGCGACGAGCCGGAAGTATCAGAACAACAAATTGGTGCTGCCTTCCAGGTGATCAGCCAGCGCATGCAGCAACAACAGGAAGAGCAAGCCAAAGCTTTAGCTGGTGCTGGTGAAGCTTACCTGGCGGAAAATGCCAAGAAACCAGGCGTCACTGTAACTGCCTCTGGTTTACAGTACGAAGTATTAGTGCAAGGTGAAGGCGAGAAGCCAACTAAAGCTTCTACAGTGCGTACGCACTACCACGGCACTCTGATTGACGGTACTGTGTTTGACAGCTCCTATGACCGTGGTCAGCCTGCTGAATTCCCTGTTTCTGGCGTGATCGCTGGCTGGACTGAAGCACTGCAATTAATGCCTGTTGGCACCAAGTTACGTTTAACTATCCCACATAACCTGGCTTATGGTGAGCGCGGCGCTGGTGGCAAAATTGCACCATTCAGCACTTTAGTATTTGACGTAGAACTGTTAGCTATAGTTGGCTAATCTGTTGTTTTGATAAAGAAAAAGGAGCCTTCGGCTCCTTTTTCTTTTTAGGTTGAATTTAGTCGTATGGGTTGTACTTTTTCTTTTTAAACTGGCTGAAGATTAACGTCAGAGCCAGCAGGCTATAGACCACAAAAATCACGCGAGTCCATACAGGCATTGACAGGTCCATAAAACGCCAGGCTATATCACCACACATCCCCGTTGGGTTAAATACTTCCGGAAACCATTTGTCTAAAGGTAATCCAAGTGGAAACTCCGGGAACAAACTGCAGGTGTATAAACCACCGGATTGTACCAACTCTTCTACACCTACGTGTTCATGAGTGATCATTAATCCCCATACAGAACTTGCAGTAAAACCAAGCAAAGCAGTCCAGCGCAACAAAGCATTTGTTGGTGAAACTAAGGGAATCAAGGCCGCCAGCAGTACACCGGCTAATGCAGCTCTGGCGTAAACACACAGCATGCAGGGTTGCAAATTCATCTGATATTGAAAATACAACGCCAGACCTAACAACACAGCGGCCGACAAAGCTAATACAAGCCACGCCGATCGTTGTTTTGACCATTTTGCCAGACTGGATAACATTCGGATCCCTTTGTTTGATAAAACAAAACTATAAGTTGGTCAATCTAAGGCAAAAATCAAGGAAAGACAACCCAATGCTCGTCGAACAGCTATTTTTAATCCATAGCTTGTTAACTGCTTTGTCTCTGGTACAATCAGTGCCATTTATCTGACATTATAATAATGACAACGGGTTCCTCCGCATGACTATGAATTTAATAAAAGCACAAAGCCCGGCTGGTTTTGCCGAAGAGTATATCGTTGAATCTATCTGGAATGGTAAATTTGCTCCAGGTTCCATTCTGCCGGCTGAGCGTGAACTGTCAGAGCTGATTGGTGTTACCCGGACCACGTTACGAGAAGTGTTGCAGCGTTTAGCCCGTGATGGCTGGTTAACAATCCAACACGGTAAACCAACCAAGGTCAATAACTTCTGGGAAACTTCAGGTTTAAATATTCTGGAAACTTTAGCTCGTTTAGATGAAGAGCGGATGCCTGAATTGGTGGACGAGCTGCTCTCTGCCCGCACCAACATCAGCGCAATTTATATTCGTGGCGCTATTAAAACTCATAAAGACCAGGTGATTGCCTCTTTTGCCGGTGCTGAAGATTTAGCCGATACAGCTGAAGCTTTTGCGGCTTTTGACTACAACCTGAACCATGAAATGGCATTGCATTCTTCTAATCGTATTTATGTGCTGATTTTAAACGGCTTCCGTGGTCTGTATAACAAAATTGCCCGTTTTTACTTCTCATCACCTGAAGCCCGTGAATTGGCGCGCCGCTACTATAGTCAGTTAAAGCAATACGCCGAAGCAGGTAAACATGATGAAGTCGTATTTGCAGTGCGCAAGTACGGTAAAGAGAGTGGAAAAATTTGGGCTGGTTTACGCTCACAAATTCCAAAAGATTTAATCGAATAGTCAAAAACCGCCGAAAGGCGGTTTTTTTGTGCCTTCGTATTTGCAGCCGCAGCGTTGTTGACTGCGCGCCCGAGCCCAAGTCACATAGTGGACTATGCTCCTTGGGACTCGATTGCTTGTCGCCTAGCTGCAACAGCAATTACTTTGGCAAAATTATCCTATAAGCTGTACTTACCTTGATCACCTTGTCATAGCAGTTAGGGCTGGTTATTATGTTGCCATATATAATATAACCTTTAGTTATATGGTGTGAATGATGCAAAAACCTGCGGTGCGACCACAAGAAATTTATCTTGATAATAATGCCACTACTCCAGTGTTAGCCTGCGCTGCAGCTGCAGCACAACACACCATGCAGCAGGGGTTTGGTAACCCTAGCAGCAGTCACAGTACAGGTATTAAAGCTAAAGTTGAGCTGGAGAGTACCAGACAGCTGGCGCGCCAACTAATAGGTGCAGGCTCTGGTGATATCGTCTTTACCTCGGGTGCCACTGAAGGTATTCAAAGTTCAATTTTCTCCGCTTTGTTGCATGCTCGTTTATCTGGAAAAACCGGTCCTGCTTATCGTCTGCTCTACGGCGCAACCGAGCATAAAGCCGTGCCCCAGAGTCTGGAACACTGGAATCAGGTGTTGCAGCTTGGGGCAACTATTACAGCTATCCCCGTGGATCAGCATGGTTTATTGGATTTTGACTTTATCCGCACTGAACTACCGAATACTTTGCTGATTTGCACTATGGCGGCTAATAATGAAACCGGTGTGAAACAGGATTTAGCAGCGTTGCAGCAGTTGATCCGGGGGGTTGCACCGCAGGTACTTTGGATGGTGGACTGTGTGCAGGCGCTTGGCAAAATGTCACTGCAGTTGGAACAGATGACCATAGACTATGCACCTTTTAGCGGCCATAAACTCTATGCGCCAAAAGGTATAGGTTTTTTATATGTACGCAAAGGCACGCCTTATCAGCCATTGCTGGCAGGTGGTGGGCAGGAGAGTGGTTTACGTTCCGGCACTGAAAATTTACCCGGTATTGCAGCATTGCAGGCAATTTTTCAGCAGTTGGCTTTAAAACAAGATTCAGTCTTTCAGCCTGAAACCCAGCTCTGGAGCTATCGCGCGCAACTGCTGTTTGCATTACGTCAGGTTTTTCCTGATTTAGTTTTGAACAGTGATCAACCCCATATAGTGCCAACCACCATCAACTTTTCGGTGCCAGGCTTTGCCAGTAAAGATATTATGGACTTGTTTGACGCTGCCGGTATCCGGGTCAGCTCTGGTTCTGCCTGTAGTTCCAAAATTCCGACCAGCTTTGTGCTCAATGCGATGGGGTTGCCGTTATGGCGCAGTCAGGGCGCTATTCGTTTGTCTTTTGGGCCAGCGATGACACCAGCTGAGTGCCAGCAGGCCTGTCAGGCTATTTTGGCGTTAAAAACTGTAGTGAACTCCTGCTGCCTGGTATTAAGCGATGCCAGCAGCACAGAACTATTGCCACTGAATGGCTTAGTGCAGTTAAAACACGAAGATTTGTGCAGCTATTTGTTGGTATCAGCCGAAACGTCAGAAGTCATCATTATCGATGCAGTATTGCCTCTTGCGCGGCGTATAGCTCAGCTAGTACAAGGGCATCAGCTGAAACTACGGGCTATTCTTGATACTCATCTGCACAAAGACCATCCTTCAGCCAGACCAGAACTGGTTACTTTGTTAAAAGATGTGCTGGACCCAATCCCCACAGACCTGCTCGGTTGGCCTCTGGCTGAATCAAAAATTACTATGGGTACTTATAAGGTGCAGAAATGGTCGACCCCGGGTCATAGCCCAGA